>PKCI01000172.1 GCA_002862135.1 Verrucomicrobiota bacterium
GCTTGAAATTCACCGCGTGAGGGTATGCCACCAGTGCTGAGTTCTCCGATCACAAACGGAAGTTCCGGTGCTTCCAGGTCACGTCGAATGTCCTTAATGAACTGGATAAGAAGCTTTGTGTATTCCTTGTATTGAGTGGACTTCATTTTGGAGTTCACCTTGTCGTTGAATCCCTGGTGCCAGACCAGTCCGGTCAATTCGAAGTCACGCCCTTTCAACTCAGGAAAAAGTTCATCGTAGCTCTTGAGGGATTCCTTGGTGTGGCGGAGAAGCTCTCGATAGTAATGCCCGTAGCGAGCCTTGATTTCCTCCATGGTCGTCTCAGGCTTTTTTTTCTGCGCTTTGGTCAGCATTTCTTCGAGCACTTCTTCATCGGGGAGGCCGGCTGTCGGAGGACGGTAATCCACCCCAATACTCTTGCCACCCCAGGCCACCTTGATGATCAACACGGGATCGTCAGTTGCTTCGCCGACGGTGTGACCAAATCCGAATTCCGGGCCGATAGAGTCTTCGCCCTTGGTGCCGTAACCCACCGTAAGAGCTCCGTGCTTAGCTCCCTGAGCTTTCGACGGATAGGTGATCCAGACATCATCGCGCACCGCCCAACCCTCGCCATCTTTGAGCATGCTATAAGTGTCTGCGATCAGGGGATCCTCCTGATATGTGTCCAGGTGAGTGGGCAACCCTTTACCCTCCATGTTGGATTGACCTGTCAGGATGAATACTTTTACAGGATCTGCACCGGAGACTGGATCGATGAAGGCAAGAGCTAATGAGAATGTAAGACAGCGTAGGGGATTCTTCATATCGATATGAATGCGATCTCACCACACCCCGTGTGAAAGCCCAAGAGAAAGCCCGCCGCGATTCCGTGTGAACGAAATCTAACGGCGGGCTGCTTTTAAGATATCGATTTATCGATGCAGGGAAGATTAGGAATAGATCTCGGACCCCTTTTCGGCAAATTCCTGGGCTTTTTCTTCCATACCCTTTTCGATGGCTTCCTCGTCCGTCAGCCCCTCTTTGGCGGCATACTCACGGACTTCCTCAGAGATTTTCATCGAACAGAAAGTCGGTCCACACATGGAGCAGAAGTGGGCGGTCTTGGCCCCCTCCTGGGGAAGGGTTTCATCGTGGAATGAGCGCGCTTTTGCCGGATCAAGTGACAGGTTAAACTGATCTTCCCAGCGGAATTCGAACCGGGCTTTACTCAGAGCGTTGTCCCTGAGTTGTGCAGCTGGATGACCCTTGGCCAAATCTGCCGCATGAGCCGCAATCTTGTAAGTCACGACGCCTTCGCGAACATCCTCTCGATTTGGCAGTCCGAGATGCTCCTTCGGAGTCACGTAGCAGAGCATGGCGCAGCCATACCACCCGATCATGGCGGCCCCGATGCCTGAGGTGATGTGATCGTAGCCGGGCGCCACATCCGTGGTTAAGGGCCCCAGGGTGTAGAACGGGGCCTCATGACACCATTCGATCTGCTTCTCCATGTTTTCCTGAATCATGTGCATAGGAACGTGGCCAGGCCCTTCGTTCATGACCTGCACGCCTTTTTCCCAAGCAGTCGTGGTCAGTTCGCCCTGAACCTCAAGTTCACCAAATTGAGCTGCGTCATTGGCGTCCGCAATGGAACCAGGACGAAGACCGTCACCAATTGAGAAGCTGACATCGTAATCGGCCATGATGTCGCAGATGTCTGACCAGTGGGTATAAAGGAAGTTCTCCTTGTGGTGAGCAAGACACCACTTGGCCATGATGGAACCACCGCGACTGACGATCCCGGTAGTGCGAGTCGCCGTTTGCGGCACGAATCGAAGCAAGACGCCGGCGTGGATGGTGAAGTAATCCACGCCCTGCTCCGCCTGCTCGATAAGAGTGTCACGGAAGACCTCCCAGCACAGATCTTCGACCCGGCCGTTCACTTTCTCCAAAGCCTGGTAGATAGGAACGGTGCCGATCGGAACAGGGGAGTTGCGGATGATCCATTCGCGAGTGGCATGAATATTCTTGCCCGTAGAAAGGTCCATCACCGTGTCCGCGCCCCAAAGAGTCGACCACTGCAACTTCTCCACTTCTTCGTCGATCGTAGAGGCGACCGCCGAGTTGCCGATGTTGGCGTTGATCTTCACCAGGAAATTGCGACCGATGATCATGGGCTCGCTCTCAGGGTGATTCACGTTGGCTGGAATGATGGCACGTCCGCGGGCGACCTCATCACGAACGAATTCGGGGGTAATATATTCAGGAATGGACGCTCCGAAGGGGTTTCCGGAGTGCTGAAAGTGCATCAGGTTGCGCGGGCCGTCTGAGTCAGTCGCGGCCTTAAAGGCAGCCTCGCGACCAAGATTCTCGCGAATCGCGATGTATTCCATTTCCGGAGTGACAATGCCCTGCTTAGCATACCACATCTGGGTCACAGGATGACCTTCCGATGCGCGAAGCGGGTTGCGCTTCAAGCCGGGGTATTCCTTCAGCCGATTACGAGCCTCTTTCTTCTCGTTGTAGCGAGCCGCGTGTTCGTCTGAAATGTATCCGTTATCCTCCGGCTTCACGCTGCGGCCTGCATATTCCTCCACGTCGCCGCGCCCGAGGATCCAGTCGCGACGCAGGGCTGGAAGCCCAATCTCCACGTTGCCGCCATAAGAGGAGTCACCCCATGGGCCACTGGTGTCGTAAACACGAATCGGCTCATTTTCTTCGATTCGACCGCTGGGGTGTTCGGTAGTCGCCAGTTCAATTTCCCGCATCGGCACCTTTAGCTCAGGGTGCAGCTTTCCATTCACGTAGATTCGCTGGCTGTTGGGGAAAACATCCGCAACCGTCTTGGGTTCGGAAGGCGCTGACTCGTTGGGTGTGATCATGGCGGGTAGGTGGGTTGGAGATAATAAAAAAAACCGACCTGAGTCACCGGAGCTGAAAAGATCCGGGAAAGGACGGCAAAAGCGTGTGGGAATGGATGTTCATAGTGACTCCCTGCGGCAGCATTACCTGCATCAGGTTCAAAGGGTCTTGTCCTTGCGACAATCTCAGCGCCTCGGGCGCACCCCCGTCAGGAGTTACGTATTCAGACTAGCGAAAGAGAGTGACCAGTCAAGGTGTTACGGACGCAGTGGGACGCTTTGAAACCAAAAGCGACACGATTCAGAGTTGCTGATATTCGATAAATGTCTGAAAGTCGATCAAGATTCAAAGAAGCGGCTTGTCCCGCCAGTTCTTTCCTTTGTCTCCATGAGAATTCTTGATCGTTACATCGCCAAACAGGTTTTCATCTCTGCCGTTTTCGCGGTGACGGTAATCCTTGTCATCCTGATCCTGGGAAATGTCTTCAAGGAAATCCTGAGGGAACTCGACAAGCGTCCCGATCTGAGTCTCGGTTTTGTCTTCAAGTTCATCATCCTGGTGATTCCGATTTCTCTGAGTCTCGCGATCCCTTTCTCGTTTCTCACTGCGATCCTTTTAACCTTCGGCAGGCTATCAGCTGACAGTGAGTTCATTGCCATGCGGATGTCCGGTCAGAGCATGTGGCGTATCTCTCTGCCAATCGGCGCATTGGCTCTGTTATTCACACTGATTTGCGGTTGGTTCAACTTGTCCATCACACCGGCGGCAAAGACGGAGATGGAGGGGATGAAGGCCTCCATGATCAATATGGTGAAGCGGGAACCTCTTCTCATCTTTCCCGATCAGGTCGTGATGGATGAGATCGACGATCATCTTCTCTACGCCAAAAAGGAGGGGGAGGCGCTGCATGGGTTCCAGATGCTCAAACTCGAGAACGGTAGACCCCAAGCACTTATCGTTGCGCGAAAGGCCGAGGTATCCGTTGATCTGACCAAATCGATCCCTGAGCTCGTTTTTGATTTCACCGACTTCAATATGATGGCCAAGGGCCAGGAAGGAGACTTTATTGATTCAACACAGCCAGTCTTCTTTGAAAGTGGCGAGATCGGGCTCGAACTTCCGAACAAGAGCAACAAGGATGCAGCTGACAAGCCGGTCAATGTGAGCCTTCGCCGACTGATTCAGTTTGCCAGTGATGAGGACTTGGAACCGGGTGAGCGCGCTACCTATCAGACCGAACTTAGCACGCGTTTCGCATTCTCCGTTTCTTGTATCATGTTTGGCCTGATTGGAGTTCCACTTGGCATTACCGCGCAGCGTCGGGAAAGCACGGCCGGGTTTGTGATTTCGCTCCTCTTAGCCGTTTCCTACTACGTCCTGCTGATCGTAGCTCAAATGCAAAGTGCGAATGCCTCAGCCTTTCCACAATTACTCGTCTGGATCCCGAACCTTCTCTGCCTCGGGCTTGGCCTTTTTCTGTTCGTTCGCCTGAGCCGCAAGTAGCGGTTCGCTAATGCAACTGCCTGAAGAGACGATCCGAGGGCAAATAGATGGAAAGGCGTTCTTCAACTAAGCCGACAAGATCTTGTTCAATTTTCCGTGGGTAGGTCATTTGCCCCTCACGAAGATCCATTTCCTGGAGGGCGAAGAGAGGATCGGTCGGGTAGAGCTTTACTATCTTTTCATACATGCTCTTGGGAAAGCGCATCGGCCCCAAGGTGACCGAGTGAATCATGTCTCCGTCCACCTCCGAAAAAATCTGATCGATCATTTCAGGGTAAAGTTCACGAAATCCGGGCCATGGTATCAATGGATCCAGTCTCAACCCGACCCTCCAACCCTGTTGTGTCAGTGACTTAACCCTGTCGAGTCGCTTTGAAAATGACGGGGCCCCGTGCTCAATTTCCTCGGCGACCCGATGGGGTGTCATCGTGAAGGCAGTGATGATATTCGGAACAGGGTCATAACTGGACAGCGTCGACGTATTAACGCTTTTGGTGCGCAACTCGAGCCATTTGTTAGGACGCAGGGCGAAGAATGGAATAAACCTTTCTGCAAAACCGGTGACGGACTCCATCGCCAGCGAATCGCAGTCAAAGCCTGAAAAATAGCAGGCAGGCCCATCGGAAACGGTCTCATGCTCTTCAATGGCGGACTCGAAGTCTTCAAAGTTCACAAAATAAACATAGTTCGCTGATCGATACATCCCCTGGAGAAAGCAATAACGGCAGTCGTAAAGGCAATTTAGCATGTGGCTGAAATAGTAATTATCAGCCGCACCAATCGAATAGCCCTCCGGCGCAGGCAGAATGAGGTTTCCGTGTTTCTTCGCGAGGATCAGACCGGGGCGTTGTTTCTGAAGCCTGAAATTCTGGGATGCCCGGTTGAAGACCTCGCCGTAGCGTTCGCACTGGATGATCTCAGCGCGCGGAAATCTATCGAGCACTTCCAGTGTTCTCGGATGCTCACGGATCGCATTCTCTATGTAGATCGCGTGCATTGGTTACCTTCCTTAATTCGCGAGGTATGTGACCTGATTATATAACCAGAACATGAATGCCATGGAAAAGATCCAGGTCAGGATATTGAGAATAAGCACGAGGCCGACGGAAACAAAAACGATAAGGACCGGTCCCCAGCCACCCGGAGCTTCTTCTCCGTGATTGCTTTCCAGATAGGTATTGAGCAATTGATAGTTCCTGGTGTTCGATTTAAACCAAACAGAAAACAGATCCCCGACAAATGGAACCGTTCCAACGATAGCATTGAGAAGCATATTGCCGCTCATCTTAAGCAGAGTCCTGATGGGAAGCCCCTTTTTTCCCGCATTACCAAGAATTGTCGCCCCGATAATCGTAGCAACCGTCTCGCCGCCGTACGGGATCAGCCCGAGAATCGGATCGAGGCCGAATGAGATCTTCGTGGCTGGGACCTGGATGCATTCGTCAAGAACCCAGGATACCTTTCGTGAGAGCCCCGCACCCCCCGAAGCCTTGGATTCGGCGCTCCTGCTCGGTGAAGATTCCTCAATCTCACCTTTTTCGGGCTCAACTGAAGACGATGGTAAATCAGGTTCCTGCATCCTTTAGGCTAAAGGGGAAAGAGAATCTACCGGAACACTTGGAAACGGTGCAATTACCGTTATGGGTCACCGAGGTTTTGGACTTCGGTCAGGACAAGACCGAAGTCTTGATATCCATCAACATCTGGGCGTTGGAAGGATAGCGCTCGAGACAGCGGAGCAACCATTCCATAGCGTCAATTTGCTTGTAGCCACCTAAGCCACGGCGAATAACGTAGATTTTTTCAAGAACATGGGGCGGCAGAAGCAACTCCTCTCGGCGCGTGCCTGACTTATGGATATCGACTGCGGGATAAACATAGTTTTGAGCAATCTGGCGGTCGAGAACCAGTTCCATATTACCCGTCCCCTTGAATTCTTGGAAGATTGCCTCGTCAGCCTTGCTGTTTGTCTGAATCAATGCTGTGGCGACGATAGTTAGAGATCCGGCCTCGCGAGTATTACGGGCCGCAGCAAAGATTCGGCGGGGGATTTCAAGTGCTCCCACGACGAGCCCGCCGCTTGCCGTTCCCCGTTTTCCACTTCGCATTTGCGAGTTGAAGGCCCGGGCGAGTCGGGTGATAGAATCCATCAGAATGAATACGTGCTCACCGGCTTCAACAAGCCGCTTGGCACGCTCAATAGCCAGCAAAGCGATTCGGGTGTGATCTTTGCCGTCGCTGTCGTTGGAGCTTGAGAAGACCTCAATGTCAGGAAAGGAACGCTGAAAGTCAGTGACTTCTTCCGGTCGCTCGTCGACAAGCAGGACCATGAGGTGAATCTCCTCGTCGTAGTTTTCGATAAGTCCCTCGGCAATATGATGCAGCAGGGTGGTTTTACCAGTGCGTGGTGGTGCCACTATCAAGCCGCGCTGCCCCCGTCCGATTGGGGCAATCAAATCAATAACGCGAGTCGTTGCCCGCGTCGAGGAAGTCTCGAGCGTCAACTTTTTGTCAGGATTGATCGCGGTCAGTTCCTCGAAATAGGGAAGATTCTGGTATTCTTCGGGAGGTTGACCGTTAATTTCGAGCAGCTCAATCAACTGGGGACCGCGGAGGCCTTGCTTAGAAACACACTTGACCATCAAACCGTCGCGAAGACCAAAGATGCGAACCACTTCGGGGGTAATAAACACGTCTTCCGGCGATTGCTGGAAATTTCGTCCTATCTCGCGAAGAAAACCGAAGCCCTTAGGAGAGATTTCGACGATACCCTCAGATTCGATTGCAGGAGCTGCTTCAAGTGCAGCAGCCTCGCGAGCACGCTCTTTTTCCTTTCGTTCGAGGTAACGTTGTTTGCGAGTCTTTCGAGGTTTCTCTTCGCCAGCTTCTTTACTCTCAGGCTTTTCTCCATCGGAAGCTTCGCCATCCTGTTCAATAGTAGATCCTTTATCACCATGGCGATGTCGGGAACGGCGGCGACGCTCTTCGGAACGCTTGCGGTTAGGCTTTCGCTCGTCGTTTTCGCCCGATTCCGTGAAGTCGCTTAATCCCGATTCCGTTTTCTCCTTATCCCCGGGTGCATTACCCTTGCTCTCAGAATTCGCTTGAGATTTTTTTTCTTCGGACCCGGGCTCGACAGGGGATTCAGCAGGATCTTCGGAGTTCTTTTCTGCCGGAGGTTCAGAAACCACCGCTTCGTCGGACGGGTTCTTCTCTTCGGCGGCAGCTTCTGCAGATTGAGCTTCCTCAATGTGATCGGACTGGCTCATGGATAGTTTTGTGGAGATCAGGGAGAGGTTGAAAATAGAGCGCGGGGACCCAGCTAGCCGACAACAACCGGAAGAAACCAAAAAGAACAAATGGCATCTCGGCGTTGGCGACTGCGGCCGCAGGCACACTGGGAGTCTTGGAATGCCAATTCAATGGCAAATGCTGTAAAGCGAAAAGGCATACGGGCCCTTGGCAAGGTTGTATTCGTGGTTCCTGACAGTTAAGATGTCTGAGCTACGGAGAAAAAACGAAGCCGGTGGCTAGCTCGAAGCTCGAAACTGTGTGCCCCTTAGTTGAATGAGAGGTCGCCCAGGCTTGGATTTGAAAGCGAATCACCTTAAGCGGGCTCCCAGCCTCGGAAGTATCAGGGACACGTCCATTTTGGCGCTTGTTGGTTACTACCGCAAGTGTTTTTTGCCATTAGACTTCAAAACCAAAAACGCTTGAGAAGACCGGCTCGGAGTCTGATTTCAAATAAAACCAACTGAGTAACCCGATTCGTTGAAACGGAAGATCACGGCCTCCGAAGCTCGATCGTGAGCTGAAACTGATTTACGTAAAATCAAATTACGAAATATTGATGTTCAATTAGTTATGTATATCTCTTATGAAGGATTCAATGGATTTACGAACCACGCCTGCAACATCTCCATAAACCGTTGCAAAAGGGGGGACAAACCAGGGATAGGCACCAATAACATCATGAATCACCCTGATCTGCCCGCCGCATTTCGTCCCCGAGCCAATTCCAATCGTCGGAATTGAGAGCTTTCCTGTAATTTCGGTAGCGACGTCGGCCACTACGCTTTCGAGGACTATAGCAAAAGCGCCGGCTTGTTCGAGAGATTCAGCAGCTGTAATCAGAGTATTAGCCTCGTGATCACTCTTTCCCTTCTTTCGATAGCCACCTTCCTCGCGCACTCGCTGTGGAAGCATCCCGATATGAGCACAAACAGCAATACCCTCCTCACGAAGTCGCACAAGTTTTGGAATCTGGCGCAATCCGCCCTCTAATTTGACCGCATCGGCACCCGCTGCGATGAGCCGGCGGGAACTCTCAAGGGTCATTTCCGGATCATCATAAGTCGCATAAGGCAAATCCGAAACGATGACGGCATTTTTCACACCTCGACGAACCATCTCGGTGTGATAGACCATATGGTCTAGGGTAACCGATGTGGTGTCTTCGTTCCCGGCAACAACCATCCCGAGTGAATCTCCCACAAGTATCATTTGGACTCCCGCTTCGTCACAGATGCGAGCAGTTGGATAATCATAGGCTGTGATTGCTGTGACAGGCTCACTTAGGCGAGTCCGGAGGAAATCAGGGGAAGGGAAGGGCATTTTGAGTTCGCCAGCAAGTTACAGGGGCGCTCATAAACTATTCATGTCGGTAACGTATCACGAAAGGGTAATTTTATTATAAAAATATTGAAAAATATAAAATTTATAATAAAATTTTATTCCACGAAACAATCCATCGAGTGGAGTGGGTGAAGACATTCGCCGACAAACCTAGAACACGACCCCCGAAACACAGGTTGTGTTCAAGTTTCCGCTCGAGGCACACAAACTTTTTCCCGCAGACAAATAGCAATGTTTATTTACGCGCTAAGCGTATCAGTACCGTTGTGGCTAATTGCCCCGGCATCAGTGAATTCCGGCTCATACCGCAACGTGCTGTGCCAAGAGCGATACGATAAATCTCGCAAGCCGAGGCGCAGACCAATCAATCGCGGTAGGATTCGACCGATTCGAATTCCGGGCCGCACTAACATCCCGGGCCAACCAACCGAGTAACGGGCGTCTGGAACTCGATGGCTGCAAATTACCACTGGATACCTGACTTTGTCTGAAAGGACATTGGTATAGAGATGGTTAAAGAGGCGGGGGCGAGAGGCTCCGCCTCTGTTTTTTGTTCTTCAGCTTTTCGAGGCCCTGCGCCGACCGCATCCCGCGACCAAAAGCGTGATCTCTCCCTTAATCGCTGGGAGCGCCTCGAATTCCCTGGAAATCTCTTCGGCTGAGCCTCGGTGAAAAGTCTCGAATTTCTTGGTCAGCTCGCGCCCGACGCAGATGCCCCTGTCAGGTGCCAACGCGCGCAGGGCATCGAGAGACTTTAGGATTCGATGGGGGGATTCGAAGAAGATAGATGTCTCGGCCCTTTCGATAGCAGATTCGAGTTCTCTGGACCGCTTGCTGCCCTTTACCGGCAGAAACCCCCCGAAGTAAAAGGAATTTGTGGGTAAACCGGAGCCAGCCAAGGCCGTCATGACGGCTGAAGGTCCCGGTATTACCTCAACCCGTACGCCAGCCTCCACGCAGGCATTCACAAGGCGGTAGCCTGGATCCGATATGGTAGGCATTCCAGCATCAGAGAGATAAGCAATGGTTTCTCCCGCGTCAGCCCGATTAGCCAAAGACTGGGCGCGACGCCCTTCATTATGATCATGCAGCGCTACAAGCTCCTTTTCTCCGATCTCTAGGTGCCTGAGTAATCGGTTGGAATGCCTCGTGTCTTCGCAGGCGATCACATCAGCCGCCTTGAGGCACTCAACAGCCCTGTAGGTAATATCTCCGAGGTTGCCTATTGGCGAACCAATGAGTTGGATGGAACCCGAAGACCTGCTTGGCATTGCAGCCGAACGTTTAAGGATCACCAGCCGTTTGCCAGTTGGCTGACCAGCTTCGAGGCAGCATCCTGTGCTGCTATTGAGAGGGCATTGCGCTCTCCAATCTGATAAAGTTCAAACTGGATAGTAGTGCCCACGACGCGCCCTTGACCAGCAAAAAACGCTGGATCGTTTCCGACGCGCTTGTCGGTGGAACTCTCTGTATCAGGAATCGTGGATCGTATGATTTCACCTGTAGTGGAATCTTCGAGATGAAACTCCACATAGATCTGCAAACGTAGCTCCTCGGACTCTAATGTGTCCGTGCGGGCCGCACGCAGCTGACTCTTGCGAATTTGGGTAATTCTCCCCACAAGAACAGCATCCGAATTGCCTCTATTGCTGATGCGATAGGTGCCGTCCGCTTGAATCTCCTTGATTACCGCATTGGTAACCAGGCTTGAAAGCCGCGGTTCCAGAGTATCGTTCCGGAAAATAGGGACGCTGAGGTTGTTAATTCCAGCGTAAACCGATGGTTTCACTTCACCCAGTTGGTAGCCGGCGCAGCCAGAAAGCATGACAGCAGTAATGGTGGCAAGAAATAGCGAAAATATCAGTCGGTTCATCTGGGCTGAGGTCAAAAATTCGGATTCCGCAAGGGCCTCCAGAAAACGAACTAGGTGAAAATATTATGAAAGGCGGAAAAAACAAGCAGTATCGCTTTGGCAGTCTAATTGGAAATCTAGACCGCGTCTAATGTTTCCAGTGATCAGGAATCTGCCTCAGTGACTGGCATTGGGAGCACTTCGTCATCCGAAGTGCGCATCTCAACCGATTCCTTTTTCAGCGGATTGGCCCCGAAGAAACTGGCTTTCTTCTCGATCGATACCGGAGCGTTGTCGATAGCGCTGAGTCGCTCCTGCGCCTTGGCGGCCCATGGAGTGTTCGGATTTTTAACGACCTCTCGATAATAGACCCGGGCAGACTCCGGCTTACCGCTCTTTTCGTAAAATCGGCCCGTATTGAAGAGTTTTTCCATGGATCGGGCTTCAATATCATCTAGTCCGGAGCGAATTTCTGCGGCGCGCTGGTCATTCGGATTGGAATTCACGAAGTCGATCCCCGCTTCACGCTGAGAGCGATCTTGGTAAGGGCTGTTGGAATTCGCGGCAGTCACACCGCGAATCTTGAAAATCTGATACTGCGCTTCGGTCGCATGGGGGGTCGAGGGGTAGGTGTTCACGACTTTCTGGTAAAAAGATTCCGCTGAAACCCTGTCTTCCTGCTCAAGATGAATCTCTGCAATACTCAGCATCGACTTTGGCGCCAACTCGGACTGAGGCACGGAACGGGCCACTTGATCGAACATCTCGATCAGAGTGGAGGGCTGAATAGAAGCTCCGATGCCAAAAAATCCTTTTCTCTCGCTCCTTCTCATATCCTCAGCGATATCAAACTGGCGCTGTACAGATTCATTGAAGTGATTGGTATTGCGAAACTTGGTAATTAAATCCTGGTAGGCTTCAAATGCTTTCCTGGAATCTCCGGTCACATCCAACATATTGGCATAGCGGAACTGAGCTTCAGCAGCCGCATCTGTCCGGGGATAGGACTTCACGATCGAACGGTAGGCATCACGAGCTTGCTTTGATTTACCCGAGTTCTCGTATGAGATCGCTTTATCCAGCCTCGACTGAGCATTACCCTGCTGAGTCGCATATTCTTCGGCGCCAACTCGTTCGTCTCTCTTGTTTTTAAACAAATTACTGAAAGAAAACTGCGCTTCGGCAGTCGACAGAGATAGCACCACGCCGGCGCACAAGACAAAGGGGAATTTTCGGATCATGGCTAAATAAGGGCCAAACGTTAATTGGCCAAAGGTAAACGAACTGATTCATCCTTCAATACGGAATTGGAACGGAAGAATCCTTCAGAATTTTCTGAGAAATCCAAAATATTGGCAACAGACGAATTTTTCGGTCTCGGTAGATTCCATGTGGAACATTTGGTGTTGCTTAAATTAGTCACAACCAAAGACGAACGAGCGGGTGATCTATTAGAAGGTTCACCAGCCTTAGAAAAACCGCCTTATTGGTCCCTGGGTTATAACTTCCTACAATATATGTAATGTAAAAAACAAAGTGAGGCTTTTTGGCTCTAAACCCCCTTTTCTGCTGATAACTAAAACTGCAACAGAAAAAGATCCGTCTCATTAGTGCTGGCATATTCGCCTATTCTTGGTTACTTTTGCCATTCCGCCCCTAGCCTAGGTTTTGAACTCGATCGGGCTTTGGGGTTTCCGGACAAAAGCACTGAATGACCACAATCGATCTTCTACCTCTGGTAGCTGATATTACTCCCGGGCCCGCGCTCGCAGCTTTATTCCATTCCTGGGATGCTTGGATTCAGGTCGTTATTCTGCTGGCCTTAATTCTAATCAATGCCTTTCTCGTCGCGGCTGACGTGGCTCTGAGCCGCGTTCATACCTCACAGTTGGAAGAAGCCGCCTCTGCCGGCAAGCCTGGTGCCGCCCTCACTCTGAAGCTTCTGAAGAACTCGGGGATCTACTCCGCCGCTTGCCAGGTCGGAATTACAGCAGCCAGCATTGTGCTCGGTGCGCTCGGTGAACCAGTGATTTCCAGCTGGTTATACCCCTTGTTGAGCCCTCTGGGCATCAATTTGATGGCCACACAGGTCATTTCCTTCTTTCTGGCCGTCTCAATTCTGACGTTCTTGAGTTTGGTTATTGGAGAATTGCTTCCGAAAGCACTCGGAACCCAGCGCCCTGTAGGCATGGCATTGGCCTCCAGCCAACCGCTTCGAGCTTTCTACATTTTGGTCGCGATTCCCGTCTGGGTCGTCGAAAAGCTCTCGAACTTGATCCTAAAGCTTGTTTTTCGACTCGAGCCAGTTGACTTCGCTCAAATTGACCACACCGCGGACGAATTGCGCTACCTCGTTGAGGAAACTGGGCGCGCTCATGAAGTTACTCAAACTGAGCAAGAAATACTAACTAATACACTGGAACTCAACGATTTATACGTTCGAGACATTCTCACTCCTCGCAGTGAAGTTATCGTTTTGGATGTGCATCGCACATTTCGTGAAAATCTGGATATCGCGCTCGTATCCAAGCACACTCGATTCCCTCTGGTCGACGGTCACCTGGATAAAACGCTCGGATTAGTCCACATTAAGGACCTGCTGCGCGAGATGCAGCGTGAATCAATGAACCTGTTTGCCGCCAAGCGCGATCTCATCCGGGTTTCCGAGAGATTACCTCTCGATGAGATGCTCAAGGTGTTTCTCAGTGAGCGCGCCCACATTGCGCTGGTGGTCGATGAATTTGGAGGTTCAGTCGGACTTGTGATGCTCGACGACGTTCTCGATCAGGTCGTAGGAGAAATTCATGACGAATTTGATGATGAGGAAACCCCCGGTATTGAAATCATCGATGAGAACTCGTTTGTTGTCGAGGGCGGTTATCCGCTCCATGAGCTCGAAGATCACGTTGAGCACCTCGATCTCGGAAACCGGGACGTTAGCACCGTGGGCGGTTACCTCACCAGTTTGATAGGTCGCATTCCGGAATCTGGAGAAACTATCCAGTTAGAAGACTTTAGAGCTACAATTCTTGAGGCTGACGAGCGAACTGTCAGGCAAGTTCAGTTTCTGCGTGCCAAACCCAAAGAGATTAGAGCCGCAGGGTTTGAGAGCTCTAACTAAAATGTCCCTTTCCTGACCTGGTTGAGGATCAACCTCCCCACTGTAACTTTCCCGCCATTTGAGGGAATCGAATAGTCTGAAAGGGCCAAGGAGTCACTCACCTCCATTCGAAGATTTGGCTTCTGGGCAATGGGACGTTTTCCGCCTCCGCTTTATAGACTCTTAACCCGTGTCCATCGGTTGACAAAATCATGGCGGAATCTTTCTTTCCGGAGACTTGATGGAGAACAACCCTCTCACGAATCCGCCGGAGCGATCTCCGAACACGCCAAACGAATGGGGTATCATCTTTATTATCTCGCTGTTCTTCGGGCTCTTCATCGCCTTGGAAGTGTTTTCTGACTTCAGTCCTGCTAAACTGAGCGTTCCTTTCTTCCTCGCCTCGTGGATCCTTCTGGTTGTGATACACGAAGTTGGTCACGCTCTTGTCGCGAAAGCGATGGGATGGCACGTTGCACAAATCGTGATTGGCTCCGGCAAAAGATGGGGCGATTTCACACTTGCGCGCACCCAAATAGAGGTTCGCAGTATCCCCCTGTCGGGATTCGTTATTCCACTTCAGACCGACAACATTGCTCCGAGACTAAAGCATTTCTGCATCTATGCCGCGGGACCCGGTGTTGAGCTACTGTTGGCTGCCATTTTAGTGGCCATGTTCGGACCAGACACACTGCTACAGCGAACTGGAGATATCCCTACGATCGCCGCGCAAAGCTTTCTTATCGCCGCATTTTTAGGCTCGTTCATTAACTTGCTGCCATTTTCTTTTGTCAGCGGAGGTCAGCGTTCCTGGTCTGATGGACTTGGAATGATTCTGTGCTGGCGCTTGCCTGAGAATCGAGACATTGCAGACCTGGATCGGGAATCACAAAGCTGATTAAGCTTTTCGGCCTGCGAACGGGTGCGTTACCTGATCAACAACACCCATGACGTTCTCCCATCGACGAATGATCAAATCAGCGAGAAACATGACGAGCAATGCCATCAGGATCAGCGGCCACAACTCTACATATTGGGCGACTTCTGTGCCGGACAATTCCAATGGCTCATCGACCGATTCAAGAAAAGTGCCACCACTGAGGTTGGCTACCGACCGCAGTTTTTCCTTATCAACCTTTCCGGTCGCAACCTCGCTTGAGGGATTAAACACATAACCTGCCGAAACCAGTTGAGCTCCTGAACGGGCGCGCACGAGATAGACCCCCGGATCATCGGGGCGAAAACTGCCCTCATACCAGCCCGGCCCCTCCTGTTCCAAATCGACTTTGGCTACCTCATCGATTCCTGATCCAAGCGCCGAGGCGGACACATAAAAGACATCGGCGGTAACAGTGGCACCGTTCTTTCTTGAGGCAGCGTCTTCGATCAAGTCGACAACCATTGAAATCTCATCTCCCTTCTCTTCCAGTCTCAGGTCCATGTTGAGGCCCTGAGGTGGTCGCGCAGACTCCCGGAGAATCTGTGACCATAGACGACCGTAACCCTCCCAATCCGCTACCCACAGGGCGGCCCACCGTGACTTGCAGTCTGAAGTGAAGGCCGTAACTTTTCCAAGTCCAAACCGCCAGTGCGCGAGAAGAGGATCCCCCTTGTCTGTGACCAGTGGTACCTGGGCTGTTGCCCGTCGATTTGTTTTCACATATCCCAGTAAAGGAGGCGTGCTCGTTTCATCCCAATCCCGGAGCATCGGATGAGGTTCCGCCAACTTAGGTTCAAATGCCTCCTCACGAATCATTCGCCCTGTGTGCGTCATTGTATCCTGAGTGAAGATTCGAGTGATAGCCGTTGGATCCATCGTCACGTAACTCTGCCCCCCACCCGCTGCCGCTATCGCCTGCAGCAAACCAATCTGTGCCCCTGAACCAACTGCGACCGTTGAGATCGTAATCCCTTCAGCATGGCATTGAGATGCCAGCGTCTGGTAGCCCTGACCGGAAGTCTGCCCATCGGTCAGAACGATCATATGGCGAATCTTTGCCTTCACGTCGTTGAGCGTTTCCCGGGCCATTGCCATTCCCGGGTAGATGTTGGTCCCTCCCCCTGAGCCAAGAAGCGCGATCTGATTGGCAATTGCACTGGTCGAGGTCACTTTCGTCATTGGGACAATTTCATGAACCTGCGAATCAAATGCGTAAATACCGATGTAGTCATCCGGCGAAAGCAGTTCCGCTGTTGCGATGGCGGCTGATTTACAAATCTCAATTTTCTGTCCTGACATGGATCCTGATCGATCCATAACCAGGGCCAGAGCAGATGATTGCATTTCTTCCTGATCAGGAGCTTTCAACTTCACGGGTAGGATCTCTTCGATTGGAGTTCGATAGTAGCCCCCGACACCGAACGAATTCATTCCTCCGATCATCACGACGCCACCGCCAAGGTTCTCAACGTAGTCCCGTATAGCATCCATACGCTCATCACCAAGACGATGAGCGGCGATATCAGAGAGAATGATTCCGTCGTAACCTGTCAACTGTTGTAACGATCCCGGTAAGCCTTCAGGAGATCGGACATCGAGCCGAATCCCTTCACGCAACATCGCGTCGGAAAGATAGCGGCTCTCGCCTTCTTCACCTTCCACATAAAGAAACAGCGGCTTTCCTCTTACATCGACAATGGCGAGGGCTTCATTGTTTTCCGGGATTGAATCGAGCCCTTCAAAACCCTCAACAACAACCCGGTAATTGTAAATTCCGCGCTTCCCCGGGGAACGCGTGAACTCAACTTGCTGGACTCCTCCCGCCTTGATATCAATAGTCTCTGCATCGACTTCGACTCCATTTTCAAACATTCGGATTCGTCCGGATCCTGACAGGGAACTCTCGATTGTCGCACTAAGTGAAAGTGTTGCGCCTTCGTTCAATCTCGACTGTGAACTTTCCAACCGCGCAACCCTGGCATCCGGCTGAATATCCCCCGCGACCCCCAGTGCGTGCAGTTTGATGCCAGACAGGGACGCTTCTTTTGCTGCCCCTATCATATCACCGGCTGTTTCCACCCCGTCACCAACCAACACAACGTGGCGTGCCACTCCTCCGGGAAAGAGCCCGCTGGAAAGTTGAATGGCCTTCTCGTAGTCCGTTCCCGAACCAATCAGGTCAACGATCTCTTGTTGTGATTCAAGATCCAATTCAATCTGACCCTTCTCGGGATAACGAACCAGCCTCGGTTCGCTGCCTGCTGCAACAATACCAACAGAAGTGCTGCGCGGAAGGGAGGCCTGAATTTTCGCAGCAGCTCCGTATGCCCTGGATATTCCGTCAAATCCCTCACTCCGACTATGATCAAGCACGAAAATGACCGCCTGGTGATTGGACTGAATCATCCGAGCCGGCGAAGCAATCGCCAGGAGTGCCAGTATGATCAGCAATGCACGAGTCACAAGAAGTCCACAGCGGCGCCCTTTGTTCATGGGGTGACGTGACCGGCGATCAATCCACAAGAGGATAGCAATCGCCGGTATCGCAAGAAAAAGGACCTGTGGCAGCAACCAGTCCATCTTAATAAACGGCAAAACGATGCAACAACCAGTATTCGCCTAACAGAATTACAAGCAGGATGGCCAGTAACCAGCTCTTCAAGCTGGCTCCACCTGAAACACTGGCAGAAAAGTAACTCTCACTCTCAACGTCTTTTCGCGCGCGCAGATTGCTTTCATTAGAAGACAAAAGAAAAGATCCACCCTTCTGACCTGAATCCGTTTCCCAGAATCCAGAGCGATCCATCGGGAGGAGGTCTGATCGAAGTGGAATCTCACGACCCTTTGCAGAGGTGCTTCCCGCTTCAACCCAAGTAACGCTGGAACCTTCGACCTCCACCAGTTCTCCGGTGGAGTGCAGTGAAAGTGCTGCTTTTTCACTGGCTTTCTCGACACTCCAGAGAAGGGCATTTCCCATCAGGAGCGGAAATGAAGCCGTCAAAGGAAGATGCTCTGAAAGCCCCGGCGAAAACCCCATTATTACGAGTCGCTGCCCCTTCACTTCGCCCGCAGCGAGGATTGTTTCGTTGCCGGCAAACCAGAGCGGCTCCATGGTAAAGGCCGCATCAAACAGAGCCGTCTGAGTAACCGCCACGCGACTCGAGGACACCCCATAGAGTAGAGGATGCCCCTCGTTCCCCACTCTCACTTCATCATATGGAACCGGAGAGTTCAGACGTTTTGCCCGCAATGGACCTGATGCTCTCGGAGGATTGATCACGATCGCCGGAATCTCCTCGGGCCACTCGTCCGGAAGCCACCCATCAAAGATCACGGCGTCGACCGCATCAGACAACGGCCATGCGTCAGGATCACCTTTGAGCAGTTCAAAACGGCCGGACTCCTGAATCGATGCCAGTGCCAGGCGCGTGTAGGGGTCCTCCGACTCCGAATGGCGAATCCAGGCTGCAAGGGTTGGTCGAGCTTCGGGAAGCGGTATAACAACTTCGTTATCGAGAAGGAACTTGTCCCCTTCGCTTTGTAATTCCACCTTCAGAATCTGGCGGCTCACTCCATTCACCCGAAAGGAAAGCCCAATCCGATCGCCCGGAGCCAGATCCGCATCGCGATACTGACTCGGCACTCCACCTACTGAGATCGCGACACGCACCGTTTTCTCTTCCGCTGCAGCTTCGTTGAGCGCAACCTGCACATAGGCTTCGTAAATTGAGTGCTGCAGCGGTGCCGGCCTAAGCTGAAATCCGGTGATCCCGGGATTACTGACTTCGCTAAGAGCTACGTCCAGTTGTTGCAATGAAAGCTCTTTGCTCAGCCCTTCTTCCTCAAACGGTCGATCGCTGGCATGCCAGACCAACGACGGCGGCTCCAGTCCTGCAAGAAGAGCCGCTGCCTCCAAGCCTTCCTCCTGGCTGGCGGCAAACGGACGGACGGTGACTCCATCAAGTCGGGAAATCAATTCTCTTCGACTTTCGGTTCGTGGCTGAACCACCTCTGGGCGTGCATCATAAGTGACGAGTGATACTCCGATCTCTTCAGGCACCCGCTCAAGTCTCGAACGAAGGTGCCTCTTCGCTTCATCAAGCCGAGTCTCTCCGGAGTCATTTAGTAGTCCCATCGATGCCGAACGATCGAGCAAAATCACAATGGAACGAACATCCTCGGAATCATCCTGAGTCGGCAAAAACCGCGCGAGGACAAACACCGGAAGCGCCAACATGAGGAGTGTCAGGAGAAATGAAGCCAGTTTCTTCAATCGCCGCAGCCATGCCGATTCTTGGTGTTCCCGGGCCAGTGTTTTGAAGAACACCAAGGTTGAGACTTCGAAGGTCCGCGACTTTCGACGAAAAAGGTAGAGCGCAATCGGAATCGCCGAAAGCCCAAGCAGCCAAAGAAACTGTGGAGAAAGGAACTGCATCCGCTCAGGAAATCATGAAGCACCGGCGCCAAGGGCTGAGCCCCGGGAAAGGAGATCGAGAAACAAATCATCAAACGGGCAGTCAGTCCGCCATCGTTGGTGGTCAATCTGCCGGCCCTGGCATTCTTTCTCGATACCCTCGAGGAATTCGTTGTAACACGCCCGATAGCGTTTCCGGTCACGCGGAGTAAACCAAAGTCGACGTTGCTCACCCGTCTCGACGTCGAGCAACTCTATCTCACCATCAAGATCCGGATCCTCTTCCCATGGATGGTGAACGTGCAGGAAATGCACCTCCCCCGGCCACAGGCTGGCATGCTTGATGGAACTGACTGCCTCATCAATCTCACGCCCATAAAGGTCGGAAATCACGAATATTATCCCGTAGCGCCGCCGGCTGGGCCTGAAATCCTGAAAGGCCTGATCCAGGTTTGTCTTTCCCTCAAATTTCAACCCACCGACAAAATCGATGACCCGCTGGAGACTGCTCTGCCCTTTCAACGGCGCTACCGGGTCGGACACAGATTCACCGATCGAATAGAGGCTGACCCGGTGATGCCCCGCCAGCCCCATATAACCGAGAGCGACGGCAAGCTTTTGAGCAGTCAGCCGCTTTTCCGGAAAGGGCTGGTTCATCGACGAACTGGTATCGACGACAATGTGGACATGAAACTCCTGAATCTCTTCATAGAGACGAATAAATAGACGATCGAGGCGGGCATAGAGCTGCCAGTCGATTGCCCGGTAATCATCCCGAGGCGTATAGTGACGGAAGCCCTTGAATTCACGAGTGAATCCTGTCGCAGGTGTCGATTGAATCCCCTTCCTCCGAAGCTGCTTGCGCTTCTTCAAGCGAAGGAACATCGCCCTCAACCGATCCAGGAATTCAGGATCAAATAATTCTTCATTGGAAGTGGACGTCGCGGAATCTCCCATAAGTTACTCGATCTCGGTATTCCCTTCTGAAAATGAATTTTGTTCCGCCGCCTCACCCGCAGGCCCGAGGCAGATAAGCACCCGCTCCTGGAATGATGTCACGTAGGAATCACTTCTGATGACGTCCGTCAGAGGGCGGCAAACTAATGAAGCGCGCGGCCCACTGGTGATAACTCTTCCCTTCCATGTGAGGAATCCATCTGCTTTCTGTTCGGGAACCCCAATGCCGGCCGCGCTCAGATAGCTGACAACGTCTTCACCCCAATTAGACTCGCCGACCACCTTACCTGAAAGCGCATTAATTACTTTAAAACCGCGCTCTCCCTTGACGACAATCTGGTTCCCCGCATACAGCGCTCGGATCGATGCTGCATCGCCAAGATCCGTTACTCCAAAGGCGTATGTTCGATTCCTCGTAAAATCTGTGTGATAGAGGTAGCCATCTTCAATGAACCAACCGTGGGAACCGTTCTCACCGAGGAAGGTGCCGGATCCGGCCAACTGATCACTTCCCACCGGGATGTCAGTCGGGATCCTTCGAATTATAGCCCCATGCCCGAGCCAGATTGAACTACTGCCAAGGTGTGCAAAAGCAGGCTCTGAAGATTCACTCCGCCGATGAGCCCAATAGGCCGCAGGGCTAACGATAGCGCCTTTATTCCGTGATTCGAAGAAGAGTGACGAAGACAGCAATGAAGTGGAGCTTACTACATCAAAGACCTCTACTTCCGATGATGGAGGTTCGACCAACGCTTTCGAACCTTCGACTGAAATGGCCTCTTCTTTGCCACGATAGCGCTTCAGTTCGACAGGCAACAAAGCCAAGTCATCCGGTTCCAGTTTCCAGATTCTCTTGCCACTTTCTGCTTCGAGAATCTCGGCTTTCTGACCATACAGGAGAACACGCCCGTTCGCTATCTGAGCTCCGGAATTCAGAGTATCAACTCGAGCAACATTAACTTGGGCACTCGATTCGCCCTCGTGCAGCCACCTCAGCTTACCACCTCCAATGTCATAACCGGCGGCCGATTGGGTGTGCGGTTGGAAAACAACGATCAACTCTTCGGATACGGCCAAGATATCCGCCTTGCCCACGGAGGGTTCTTCACGGCCGCTAGCAAAGGGAAGCTCGGCTGACCACACTGGCGATCCGTCCTTGCTGGAGAAACATTTCAAGCTCCTCTCCTCTACGAGAAAAAAGTGCGCCCCTCGCGCAGCGAACCCGTGCACCGCTCTCGCCCGGTCCCCGGAGGCGACCGATATATTCTCTCCCTGCCGCATAGGTGAGTCTCCGAATGAATCCGGACGTCCTCTCCGGTTTCCACGGGCGGAGGTGGCTTCCTTCTGCCACAAGAGTCGGCCGTCATTACTGTCAATTCCAAACACCGTATTCACATCGTCGACGACGAGTACGCGCCCGCTCCCCTCCCAGAAAGTACGAATTCGCATCCCTTCGGGAGCTTCAAATCCCCACTTCAATTCGGGGCCGTTGGTTAGAAAATCCGTATTCGGAGTCACCTGAGTCTTCAGCGAATCCTTGGGACCCTCCTGGAAATTGACCGCCGCGCTCACTTCCAATTCGAGACCGTCCGGAAAACGAATACTGTCGAGTTGACCTTCTTCAACGAGCGTGACAAACCGCTCGCGAGCAGCCTCAGCTTCCGCAGCCCTCGCGAGTTTTGCGAGAACCACGAATCGAGTCCATTCGATCCAGGCCTGCCGCTCAAGAGGCTGCACCTCTCTTTCAAGGGAAGCAAGCAGCGGCAGCACATCCTCGTAACGATTCGAAGAAAAGAGGCGGGCCAGCGACCTCCAATAAGAGTTCACCACTTGATTGTTAAGCTGGCTGATCGAATCCGGATGCAATCGAACGCCGGATTCACCCCTCACCAAGCCGCGGGTCACTTGACGAAACTCAGCCTCCTCCCCTTTGGTGGCCAGAAGGCTGAGCCGTCGAGACCAGCTGAATACATCTTCCGGCTCAAGAACATTGATTCGGGAAAGAAATTGCGCGGCTTGCTCCAGGAATCGGTATTCGAGTAATGCTTCCACTCCCTCTCTCAGTGTGTTGGCAGATGACAGCTGCTCAACACTAACTTCCTGGATTAAGGCCTGGGCTTTTTCCAGCTGTTGGGACCGATGGTAAAGCAAGGCACGCCTCAAATCATACTCCGGCGAAGCGCCCGGATTCGCATTCGCCAGATCGATAAGAAGGTTCTCAACCTCAGCCGATGCACCTGGAGTATACTCCAGCAAACCCAACAGAAACCTCTGGAGCCGTGTCTTCAGTGCTGGTTCGAGTGAGTTTGTAGAGAGTCTTTCCCGAAGAGCTGCTGCGATGCTGTCATTGGCGAGTCTTGCCTTGGAAGCCTCACACAGAATCAGGAATTTCTCGACCTTAGCTTCCGGCCATTCGTCGTCACTGAAGGAAAAACGCTGCTGCTCTGTATCTAGAAATGTGTCAATCGATTCCATTCGGGCATGAGCCGCCTTCGATGCCTTAAGCCATTGAGAATACCTTTCTGGGCTGTCAGTCTTATCCCTTAAAAACGCGATCTGACGAATTGCCGCCGCTTGGTCTCCTAACTCCCCCAATGCTCGAATCAAAATAACCCCGAGAATAAAGTCATCTGGAGTCTGGCCCAGCCGCTCGACCAGTATAAACCTCGCTCCAGCAAACATTTCAACGGAGAGAAGATACTCGACGAGGTCAACGACGTTTTCCGGTGCAGCTTCTGCAGCGTCGAGAGAAATGACAAGCTTTTCGGCATCAGCACGCCGATCCCCGGACAGGTATATCTCAATTAACTCTCGTGCTACGTCGAGCCTTTCTGGACTCACTTTTAAAAATTGAGCCAGGTAAGGTGTTGCGGCGTCCTCGCGGTCAATGCTGCGGAGGTATCGCTGCAGATCCAAAATCTCCTGTGAGGATTCCTCGGGACTAAGTCCGGCAACAACGGCCTGAAAGTCCTGACCGGCGTCAGCATCCTGCCCCAAAGAATAACGCACCTTCACCAGTTCCAGTCTCAATTTCCGGCGTTCCGGGTTGAATTCGAGCCGATGTTGAAGAAATGACTCGTATGCTCGCAGGTCCTGTGCTGACCGCAGCAATTCAAGCGCACGCTCTTCAATCGTTTGAGACTCCGGGAGTTCTTCGGCATGCTTCACCAGCAAAGCCGCCGCCTCATTTTGACGCTCTGCGGCAATTAGGACATCCGCAAAATCGAGGATCACTCCTTCTCTGGCCGGATTCGCCTCGTATTCCCTCTGGAATCTTTCGATCAACTGACCGCGTTCATCGTCGGTAGAAACCATATTGAACCTCATGCTCATGATTTCTCGTCTCCTCCAATGATTCGACCCCAATTTCTCCAACAAAGCGTCCAGCGTTTGTCCTGCTTCCGTCCCTTGGTTCAGCTCAGTCAATGCACGTGCCAATCGAACCGCGATCTCAACAGAGGCTTCACCGTCTACTCCCTCGTCTGAGGCTCGCTTGAGCGCTTCTATGCTGGCGCCCCAGAACTCATATCGTTGCATCAGGCGCGCGAGCGAAAGAACATCCTCGTAGGACGTGTTCTCGATCTGGAGAATCTTCTGCAACTGGAGCTCCGCGACTTCACGACTTCCTTCAACACCTGAACGCTCAAGGAGCAACTCAAGCCACTCGGCTCGCCGCTCGGGACTCGGCTCAAGATCAATAGCTAAAGACAAGGCATCTAGTGAACGCTCATCACCTTTGGCATCCAATGTGGAAAAAAGCAGGTATTGCAACGGTGCATAATCAGGATGAGAAGAAACGGACGAAGCCAGCAGCTCATCGACACCCGGCCGCTCCGCGCTCTGCATTGCCCGGATCAATACTGTCTTGGCACCGGGATCGCTTGGGTATTGTTCAATATGACTTTGATAGGTCCCGATCAGCTCTCCGAGACGATCTGCCTTGGCATAGAGTGCCACGAGCGCCTCGAGTGCCGAATTCAACAACGGATCGTTATAGAGCGCGGTCCGATACTGAATGGATAGCTGATCAAACGATTCACCAGTCTTTTCCTGCGCCGTCAGGGGCAAGGTAAATGCTAGAACCCCCGCCAGGATAATCTGGGAATGAATTTTCAGGCGAACTGCTATGGATTCTCTTAAGATCAAAATAACTTTACCGGCCGGGTTAAGGTTCCACTGACTTGATCACCTCCGAGATTAATTCATCGATATCACGAGACTCTGCTTCACCCTGGAAATTCATAATCACCCGGTGACGAAGTGCAGGAAGTGCGACCCGCTTCAGATCATCAGTAGAAACGGCAGTACGTCCTTCAAGTGCACAATATATACGTGCCCCGCGAATCAATGCCTGCATTCCGCGGGGGCTCGCTCCGTAACTGATATACTGGTTCACGGAATCAAGGCATCCCTCTTCCTCAGGATGCGTCCCAAGAACAAGCCGGGCCGCGTATTCGGTGATATGGTCCGCCACCGGCACGTCCGCGGCGATCTTTTGAAATTCGATCAATTCATCATCAGTAATCACCTGCGAAAGTTCCGGCGTATTGAACGCCGACGTCCGCTTCGAAATCTCGACCAGTGTGTCACGGTCAGGAAAATGAACTCTGAGCTTGAAAAGAAAGCGATCCGCCTGCGCTTCAGGAAGTGGGTAGGTTCCCTCCATTTCCATCGGGTTTTGCGTGGCCATCACAAAAAACGGCTTCGGTAGTGTCATGGTTTCTCCACCCGCCGTCACCGCACCTTCCTGCATGACTTCGAGTAGTGCTGCCTGCGTCTTTGGAGTGGCACGGTTCACCTCATCGACGAGAACCAGGTTGGCGAATACTGGCCCTCGTTCGAAGTCCATCACCCTGCGACCTTCCTCGTTTTCGTTCACGATGTGAGTGCCGAGAATATCCGCAGGCATCAGATCCGGCGTACACTGAATTCGGCCGGACTTCAACCCCATCGCCTTGGAAAGAGTCTGAACCAGAAACGTCTTTCCCAGCCCCGGGACCCCTTCTAGAAGGACGTGTCCCCGCGCAAATACAGCGACCAGCGTATCTGAAAGAAGCTCATCATAACCGACGATCGCTTTCTGAATTTCTGCCTTCAACTCAGCAAATTTCTCCTGAAATCGTTCAAGATTCTGTTCCAGTTCTTTCGTTCCACTCATTTTGTTTAAACTCTAAAAAGACAGCAGCTCATCATTCTTCCCTCTCGAACTGCTGTCGAATCGCGGAAAAATAACGAACCACATGTTGGCGCCTCGATAGCGGCAGCGACTTCCCGTCCAAGGCCTGCTCTTCCACGGCGATGAACTCAGCGGCAATGTCACGGCGACTTCTCGTTACCTCTTCCTGGCGAATCTCGCCGTCAATCGCGCGGAATGTTGATTCGCCGTCGTCATTGATCTGTGCCATCACCTGGGAATCGCTACCTGCCTCATGGATCGCTGACTCGGTATCCACGAGTTCTGCGGTTCCCGTTCCTGCTTGATCGCCTCCCTGTCCGGAAACACTGGAATCTCCGGCTTCTCCACCCGGAGCATTACTGAAACTCCTCGCTTCGGAATCCCCTGGAGCCGTGCCTGGGATGGGCGCCTGCACAGAACTTCCACCACCCTGCTCCCCCCCATTCGCCGCCAACGACCCCCCCGAACCATTCGCATCACCCTCACCAGGGATTGGTGCTTTTAAAGCCTGTTGCCCACCGCCCTTGCCGGACGGGGCATCTTGCGAAGTTCCTGGCACCGGAGGCGCCTTGATTGCTCCCTCGCCTCCAGCGAGGCCGGGAAGCTCGTCTTCTTTGGTGGCTGCAGTTTCCTGCGGAGGCTTCATCCCGCTAAGGCTCCGAGGCAGCTCATCGCTTTCCAGCCCTTTTAACCCCTCGGGGATAGCTCGTTCGGTTTGCCCGGATGCCGCCAGTTCCTCCATCTTCTCAAGTTTCTTCCCGCTGATTTCACCCCCTGCTTCACGCATCGCTTCAGCAAGGCCCTCGAGCTTTTCCCGCGCCTCCACCCTCTCCTGAACCAGACGGAAGTGTTTTGCCAACTCTTCAAATTCGCGAGCGGCCTGGAGGGGCTGGCGAGTATTCATCTTGGTCGAAGCATTGCCAAACCTTTCCCCTACCGGCCGTGCTTCGTCTGATTTATCGCCGGATTTCGAGATATTTGCCAGGCTGCGTCCCATTCTCTCTTCTACCTCCGAACTCAAAGAATCAGACTCGAGCAATGACTGCAATGAGGAAGCCTCACCAGCGACGCTTTCCGCGTTCTTGTCCCTCACAGCGACCGCCATGTCCGCCGTGTCGGGATGATCTGCCATGGCCTTGATCATCGCATCAGACGCCCAAACCTCCTCACCGTCCCCGATGCCTCGTGCCAATCGCTCCACCGCCCGCGCTCGGGCTTCAAGCGCCTCAAGCATTTCGCCAGTAGTGAGGCCCTCTCCCTCCCCCAACTGTGAAGTCATCTGGTCCACATCCACAAGCAATTGCTGCAACTCCTTTTGTTCGTCTTCGGTAAGAGAAGTCAGTTTATCGAGTTGTCGGGCCTCACGTTTGATTACTTCAGCCTGACCACTGGCAGCTTCGACCATTTCTTCGGAAAGGATACTCTCAGTCGCGCTGGGAACAGGTCGCAGAATCGGAGCAACGGAAAACATCAGCGCGAGCACAGGCAACACCCAGGCTGCTTTCAGATCAGGTAATGGCGTCGATTCCGGAAACGCAGTGAGAGCCTCTTCGAGAGAGCTCCCTGCTCTCTCAATGTGTAATTCCTCACCAACCTCTTTATTGTCCTGATTCAGAAACGCCCAAGCGGAGGCAAAACGATCTTTCCAGGCACCACTGTGATCGAGCGTTACAAGAGCCTCTCGCACCCCAGGCGCCCGCCTCGCCGTCAGCACAGCTCCGGCTGAAAGCCATAAACCGAAAAGAGTCAGAAGGGGCAGAACCTCAAACGAAGTCCACCCGTAAAACTGCCGAAGCACTGCGACGAGAACAATGCCGGTAATTCCAATCAACCAATGACTCCGCTTCACCCAGTTGGCAAAATCTACCATCCCGATCCGGCGTTTTACTACCGCCGAAGCATCAACATAGGGTTTAAGTTGTTGGTCGTTGTGCAAACTATTAAAGGTTTGAGGTCGAAGATATTCCGACCTCGAAGTGTAGAAT
>PKCI01000109.1 GCA_002862135.1 Verrucomicrobiota bacterium
CCCTTGGATGCCGTGACCACCGGTTCCGCACCTACTTATCGACACATGGACTGAAAGTCCCACCAATCCCCGATCCCCTGGCCGGCAGGTCTGCAAGACTGAGGCCATCCCCCCAATCACCTGAGGTCAACCAATCTCCTCCTAACCCATAAAATAGATAAATAGGAAATAATGAAACTAACTAAAACTAACAAGCAAGCAGGGCTTACCCTGATTGAGATCACTCTGGTGATTGCCGTTCTTCTCGGCCTCATCAGCGTGTTGTTCATCGGAGTGTCCGCCTACAGAGAAGGCTCAAACCGAGCCAAGTGTATCCTGAACATGTCGAACGTGCAAAAAGCAGTTCGAGCCTATCAGAATCTCTACGAGAAAAACGAAGGAGATTCCCTTGCCCTCACCGATCTCGTGGGTACCGGAAAGCTCATCGAAACCACGCCAGTATGCCCAAGTGGAGGAACCTACTCGGCTGCTGGAAATGTTCCCTCCGTCGGAACGGTTTATCTGACCTGCTCACTGGCCACCTCTAACGACCACGTGCCTAATACCGTCTCTGGTTGGTAAGCGGCGAAGCCAATTCGAATGATTTATTCCCTCGGCCCGTAAGGAGAGTTTTCTGGGCCGAGGACATTCGACATCGACCCTGCCCCTACTTCGGGGAAAAGTGTCGGTTCTCAGGACATAATACCAATTCCAGAACAGCAGTCCTAACATTTCAATCGACAGATTCGATAGGAGCACCCACTCAGGATCGCGTTGTAGACTAGTAGAATAGGTTCTAAGCACCATCCGAGAACTGATCAGCTTCTCCGGTTCAATCAAGTCAAGAAGAGAGGAAAAACAGGATCTTGTGTTTTGCTGAAGTGGTAACTGCTTAGTCGGAAATCTGTCAAATCAGATCTCTAGGGTGATGAAGTGCCACCTCTCACGACACAAGGCCCAGTCCCTCCTGCGCTGGTCAATCAGTCTGCCGCTTTTTCGGTGAATGAACCGGATAGAGATTCTGTTTTTCGGCAGCAATTTCCACAACTGCCTGCGCGGCATAAACTTCGGCTCGGTCCCAAGGTGCCACTTGCCCACCATTTGAGTCGCATAGCCCTGCTGCTTGAACTGTTCCGTGACGGTGATCTCGTCAGGATGGAGGCCCAGGTAACAGTGGGCCCGTCGATTCGGAATGTTTCCCATGTAGAGCCCGGCGCGCTGGGGTTAAGCCGCTGTCAAAAACGCCGCACCCGAAGGCGAACAGATCGAGGCTGCGGTGTGGAAATCGGTGAACATTATCCCTTCAACAGCGAAACGGTCAAGGTGAGTCGTTTTAACCGTCTTCGCCCCGTAGCAGTTGATGTCTGAGTAGCCTAAATCGTCGGTTAGAAGGAAGATCACATTGGGTGGATCGCTCTTGTCCTCGGCTACGGTATTTACTAACCAGCCACCCACACTTGCCAATGCGATTACCCCTGAAATACAGGTCTTTCTCATTTGCGAATCGCAG
Organism: Verrucomicrobiota bacterium; assembly: GCA_002862135.1. Taxonomy (GTDB): domain Bacteria; phylum Verrucomicrobiota; class Verrucomicrobiia; order Verrucomicrobiales; family DEV007; genus Arctic95D-9. The sequence continues at coordinate 1,490 of PKCI01000109.1, forward strand.
CTAGAATCTCATCAGTAACTTGATCAGCCAGGTGGATGTAGCCATCCTCAGTGAAATGGACATCACCATCTTTGATCATGGTTTCGGGTAACTTCGACAGGGCGTGTGAATGCAGATCATTGATCTGAATCCCGTTGGATAGCATGGTCTCAGCGGCAACCTCATTGTATTTCAAATCATCCCCCTGCTTTCTCCCGGCTTCTCTTTCCGGAACCGGTGTGATGGCGCACCAGATAAGGTTCGCATCCGTCTCCTTGAGGCGGGCTACGATCTTTTCGAGATTGGCCCGGTAACCCTCCAGAGTTTCCGTCAACGTCCCGTTTACCTTGTCCCGATTCCCCTGCGTTTTTGACTCAGGATGGCGATAGCAGATATCCCAAAGACCCCAGTTGAAGTGAATCACATTCCATTGATGCCCACCCTTCGTCAGCCACTCGTCGATTTTCTCAACGCCGTAAGCTGAATTTCTTGCGTTGGTTGGGATGCGGTATACATCAGCCTTCCCTTCCAGAGCCCGCCTCACGTAGGCCGTGTAACCAATGGAGATGGAATCACCAATCAACAGAACATTGGGTAAATCAGGATTGTCATGCTTCGGATTCGCAAACGCCAGCTTGCGATCCAGATAAAGCCCTTCCTCCGAAGCGCTCGTCAAAGTGCACCAACCAATCAGGACAACGGCACCGAGCACAGAATAGAACGACTTCATTTCTTTACCATCGACAGGGGCTTAGGATTCTCGACGAAAGCAGCAGGACGAATGTCGCTGGAAATCTCCTGCTCAAAAGCCTTCAGGTAATCCATGAGACGCTTCACCACTCCCGGCTCCGACTTGAGCAGGTTGGTCTTTTCGCCAATATCTGATTCGAGGTGATATAACTGCGTCGGCTTTCCTTGGTTCCAGTGCAGCTTCCACGGTCCAGATCTCACTGCTTTGAGCACGTCACCCCCATGGTAAAAGAACATTTCATGAGGAGAATCCGCTTCGCCGGTAAGCACCGGCCACACATCTTTGCCATCGATGGTCCGTTCATTCGGTATCTTTGCCCCCGCCAGCTTCCCAAACGTTGGCAGCAAATCCATCGCCGTCATGAGTTGATCGTTGTCCTGACCGGCTGGAATTTTTCCGGGCCAGCGAATCACAGTCGGCTCGCGCATCCCGCCTTCAAAGGTGCTCCCCTTCCTTCCCTTGAGCGGCCCGGCCGTTCCGATAGCAGGTCCATTATCGGAAAAGAAAATCACCAAGGTATTGTTGTCGACTCCTTCTTCCTTCAGCGTGTCGAGAATCTCCCCCACTGACCAGTCGATCTCAGCAATCGCCTCCCGAAAGAGTTTATCGCGGGTCTTGTAATCAATCCTGTCGCCTTCCTGGCCGAGAACCTCAATGATGGCAGGATCCACACCGTCCATGAACGGAGGCGAGACATGCAGCGGTTTGTGAGGAATGGGATGAGGCAGGTAGACGAAGAACGGCTCATCACTGTTTCTCTTGATGAAGTTAACCGCTCGCTCGGTAAACCGCTTCGTCAAGAAATCCGCATCAGGATCCATCTCGATCACCTTCTCCTGATCCAGCAGCGCCAAAGGAGGGAAGTCCCATTTTTCGGAGGGGTGAAACGGATGAATGTCGTGGCTGAAAGGAATGCCGAAGAACTCGTCAAAACCCTGGCGAGTCGGCAGAAATTCCGGTTGATCACCCAGATGCCACTTACCGAATATTCCGGTCTTGTAACCCGCGCTCTTCAACACTTCAGCGATGGTGATTTCGTCAGGGTTTAATCCCTTGGAATCCCCGGCAAGAAGCACTGCAAAGTCTGACCCTCTTGCCATATCAACCCGCTTGGGATAGCACCCCGTCATCAGGGCAGCTCTCGACGGGGTGCACACCGGCGCTGCCACATAGAAACTGGTGAGCCTGGCGCCTTCCGCCGCCATTTGGTCGATTCGAGGCGTGCTGACATGATCACCCCCGTAACAGCTGAGATCCCCGTAGCCCTGATCGTCGGTGAAGATAATCACAAAGTTAGGCTTATCAGCTGCTGAGAGAGACAGTGTCAACAGAACGCCGAGGGTATAGATGATTGTCAGGAGTCTCATAGTAAAGCTCAGGATTGGATTTACAACGCGCCTTCCGGCTTTCCGTTAATGGTTAGCATTCTTATACCGGGCTCTCGGGGGGAAGGTTTCCAACACCGACTGCTGCCCATGATAATCTCTAGCAACGTCACTTTCTCAAGGTCTTTCTGACTGTTGGTTCAGAGAAAATCATTCCCTTAGCGAGACGCTATCCGGCATTACATTCAGCAAAGGCATAAAGGACATGCCTCCCTACTGAACATGAACGGCAAGATGGTAGAACTCAACTGACGCATCCTCTGATGCTGCTAGCCAGCCATCGGAAACAACCACGCTCCGGTCACCACCGCCCCAAACCCCACCAGCCCCATCAGGGACATCATAATGGACGCGGTCTTGAAGGTTTCCTCTTCGGTCATCCCGCTCATGCGGCCAATGATCCAGAAACCACTGTCATTCATCCACGGAATCGGCTTGGAGCCGCAGCCAATGGCGAGCGCAAGGTAAACAGGATGAAAGGCCAACCCCACCGCCGCCAACGGAGCAACCACGCTGACCGCCGTGATCATCGCCACCGTTGCCGATCCCTGCGCAATTCGCACCGCCGTCGTCAGGAAAAAGGCGACAGGCAGGATGAGCAGGTCCTTACCGCCAAACATGGCTTTCAGCTCGAGCGTGATGCCGGTTTGCTTCAACACATAGCCGAAAGCCGCTCCTGCCGCCGTGATCAGGATAATCACACCACCACTGGCCAGCGCACTTTGCATCTTGTCCTTCAATCCGTTGGCACCGTCTCTTGAGGAGAAAACCAGAAGACGAAGTGCTGCGACCGTCGCGATCGCCAACGCCACGTTTTTATCTCCAAAGACTGCCAATGACTGCACCAGGGAGTGCTCATCTCCCAGATTCACCGAAAGGATCGCGTAACCCGCCAGCAAGACGATGGGGATTAGGATGGGCAGCAAAGAAACAAAGAATCCCGGCAGGTCGCTCTCATCGCGATTTTCAATTTGTTCCAATTCTTCTCTGGTCAGGGCGGACCCTTCCCGAAGCGGAATCTCCCACTTCGTATTGGCCCATCGTGCATAGATAATCCCGGAGCTAACCGTGATGATACCGACAATCAATCCGCCGATCATCATCTCACCGATTGAAACATTCAGCTCACTGGCAACCAGCAGCGGTCCTGGGGTCGGAGGGACCAGCGAGTGAGCCATCGTCGCCCCGGCGACAATGCAGAGAATATAGAGCAGGTAGTTCGCTCCCGTTTTCACCCGCAACGCCTTAGCCAAGGGCATCAAAAGATAGAATACCGTGTCGAAGAACACCGGGATCCCTACGATGAAACTACTCCCCGCAAACGCATAGGGCGTCCCTTTTTCCCCGAATCTGCATCGCAATGTCAGGACGATGCGTTCAGCCGCCCCACTGTCGAGCAAGCACTTTCCAATCACGGCCGCCAGAGCAATCAGGATTCCAACCTTCCGGCAACCATCTCCAAAGCCGAACACGACATGCTCCATGAAGGTCTTGCCGGCGAGAGCATCGGCTTCCGCGGCTTCCTTTCCGCTGCTGAGCCAGAATTCCCGGATCGCCTCAGCAGGCGTCAGGATAGACACAACAATTGCCCCGAGGAGAAGGGCCAGGAAAGCATGGAGACGCAAACCAAGGATGCCGCCAATCACGACGATCATCCCAATCAGTAAAATCACGAGGGGGTTCATAAGCAATTCATTCGCAATGATTCAATCAATCCAAAATGCGCAGATCAACCTCCGCGCACACCGTGAAAAAGGACTCGCCTCAGGATTGCCCCTACCTAAGATCTTGATTAATGCCCTCTGAGAATCCTAATCCCAGCCGCGACCCCGCCAAGCTGCGTTCCGCCCGCTGGTTTGCACCGGACGATTTGCGCTCCTTCGGCCACCGCTCCCGCGCCAAGCAGATGGGTTACGATACCGAGGATTTCAAAGACAAGCCCATCGTCGCAATCCTCAACACCTGGAGCGATCTCAACACCTGCCACACCCATTTCCGGCAGCGAGCTGAGGAAGCGAAACGCGGCGTTTGGCAGGCCGGAGGCTTTCCCGTCGAGGTTCCGATCATGACCTTGAGCGAGACCTATATGAAGCCAACTTCCATGTACTATCGCAACCTCGTCGCGATGGAGGTGGAGGAAACGCTCCGCTGCTATCCGATTGATGCCGCCGTGCTCATGGGTGGTTGTGACAAGACCGTTCCCGCGCTTATCATGGGCGCTACCTCGGCCAACATCCCCAGCATCTTTTTACCTGCCGGCCCTATGCTGAAAGGCAACTGGCGTGGCGAAACCCTGGGATCCGGTTCCGACGTCTGGAAGTTCTGGGCTGAGCGCGGCGCCGGCAATCTCGGCTGCGATGCCTGGTGTGAGCTGGAAGACGGGATCGCCCGCTCCCCCGGTCACTGCATGACCATGGGCACCGCTTCCACCATGACGTCGATGGCTGAGGCACTAGGGATCAGCTTGCCGGGCTCATCCTCCATTCCTGCGGTTCACTCGGCCCATTCCCGCATGGCCACGCACTGTGGAAGACGCGCGGTCGAGATTGCCTGGGATCAATTGAAGCCACGCGACCTGCTCACGCCGGAAGCCTTCGATAATGCGATCGTCACCGACATGGCCCTTGGGGGATCGACCAACGCAATCATTCACCTCATCGCCATGGCCGGCCGAGCCGGCGTGAAACTGACCATTGATCGTTTCGACGAAATTTCTCACCGCACCCCGGTCATCGCCAATATTCGCCCGTCCGGCGACTACGTGATGGAAGACTTTTACGATGCCGGCGGCTTGCTCGGTATGTTCAGCCGGATCCGAGAGCATCTTCACCTAGACTGCCCGACAGTCTCAGGTCAAACCCTTGGTGAGTGCATCGGCGACGCTGAAGTCTTTGATGACGACGTCATCCGCCCCGTCGATCAACCCATCGCCAAGGCCGGCGGCACGTTTGTCCTTCGTGGCAATCTCGCGCCCGATGGGTGTGTCATCAAACCGACTGCGGCTGAGCCCGATCTCCTCAAACACCGCGGTCCGGCCGTCGTCTTTACGGACTACCCGGACATGAAGGCACGGCTCAACGATGAGTCGCTCGGCCTGACCCGTGACCACGTCATCATTCTCCAGAACGCAGGTCCCATCGGCGCCCCGGGCATTCCCGAATGGGGCATGCTTCCCATTCCTGACAAATTGCTCAAGGAAGGCGTTCGCGACATGGTTCGCATCTCCGACGCCCGCATGAGCGGCACCAGCTACGGCACCTGCGTGCTTCATGTTTCACCTGAATCAGCTATCGGCGGACCACTCGCTCTCGTGCGCGACGGCGACATGATTGAACTCGACGTGGAGAGACGAAAAATGCACCTCGACGTCGGCGACGAAGAACTGGAGTATCGCCGATCGGAATGGAAAGCGCCAGAGACCAAGATCAAACGGGGCTACGGACAACTCTACGCCGAACAGATCACACAAGCTCATGAGGGCTGCGACTTCCGCTTTCTCCACGACGGCCCCGAAACACCTGAACCGGAGATCCACTAAACCCGTCCCCCCATCACTCCTTTTCTCCTCTCAAAATGGATACCCAGACCATCACCCCCGAACGCCTTGCCTCAAGTGTCATCGCCGTTCCCCCACTGGCGCGACACAAAGACTACTCTTTAAATGCCGAAGCAAGCACCCAACTCATTCACCACATTGAGTCGGGAGGAGTGGACATTCTGCTCTACGGTGGCAACGCCAATTTCTACAACATTCGCCCCAGTGAGTTCGAAAACCTGCTCAGCTATCTTTCCCAGGCTGCCGGGAAGGATACTCTCATTGTGCCTTCAGCCGGCCCCGCCTACGGACCGATGATGGACCAGGCTGAGATTCTCAAGCAGACCGATTTTCCGACTGCGATGATCCTGCCTCACCAGGGACTCACCACTGACGAAGGTGTGGCCACATCGATCCGTCACTTTGTCGAAGCTACCGGCAAGCCCGCCGTGGTCTACATCAAGTTCGAAGGCTATATCGAGCCCGAGACGGTGAAATCTCTCGTCGACGACGGCCTCGTTTCCTGGATCAAGTATGCCATCGTCCGGGACGACCCGTCCGAGGATGCCTATCTCAGTCAGCTCTCCAATCTTGTCGACCCCGGCATTATCGTATCCGGCATTGGTGAGCAGCCTGCTATTGTGCACCTGCGCGACTTCGGCATCAATAGTTTCACGTCGGGCTGCGTCTGCGTGCGTCCCGATTTGAGCCAGGCCATGTTGGAAGCGATCAAGGCCGGCAACTACAATCGAGCGGAAGAGATCCGCGAAGTCTTCAGACCACTCGAAGATCATCGGAACAACATCAATCCTATCCGTGTGCTGCACGAAGCCGTTGCGGAGGCAGGCATTGCTGAGACCGGGCCGATTTTACCACTCTTTTCCGGGCTCACCGCTGAGGAACGGTCTGAAGTCGGTGATACGGTTCGCCCATTGCTCAGCCGCTAACGCGACAGGAAGTAGTCACTCACCACCACCTCGCGGATCATGGTGCGGAGACCGTAGCCATCCTCTTTAGTCGCTTTGACAATCTGATCCACCGCGGGTCGATCCAATGCTTCGACTCGTCGGCCCGAGCTATAAGTCAAAAGACGTTCAGCCAGGTGCTTAGCGAACATATCCTTCCGCTTCATCAAGTAACCTTTGAACTCAGCTGGACCGGCGAAAGGCGTTCCGTCCGGCATTTCGCCTGAGGCATCGATCTTGCTCCCCTGGCCCTGGCGCCCCTTGTTATCGGGATACTTGGTGCGCCAGCGACCAATCGGATCGAAGTTCTCCAGGGCAAAACCGGGAGGATCGATATTGCGGTGGCACTCCGCACAAGTCTTGATCTCGCTGTGCCTGGCCAGCTGATCACGAATCGATGCGGCACCGCGAACGTCCGGCTCCAACTCAGGCACCTCATCTGGCGGCTTGGGTGGAGGTGTACCGAGAATGTTCTCCATGATGTAAATACCGCGAACGACCGGAGAGGTCTCAATGCCGTTGGCGCTCACGGTTAAGACGCCCGCCATTCCTAAGAGGCCGCCTCGATTGGAACCTTCAAGACTGACACGTTGGAAGGCGTAGCGATCATCGTTCGGAAAACGATTCTGAATTCCATACAATTCCGCCAACGGGTAATTCACATACACATAATCACTCTTAAGGTAATCTGTAATCGGCCCGTTCGTCTCGATGAGATTGCGGGTGTAATGCTTCGCCTCATCCTTCATCGCCGTTTCAAGATCGTCGTAGAAATACGCTCCCGAGGCACCTCGATCCGGCGGCATATCACCGAGCGCTCGCAAATTCAGCCAACTGTCGAGAAAGCCATCCAGGAAAGCCTCCGATCGTGGATCGTTCAGTAGACGTTCGGTCTGGGCCAGGAGCACTTTCCGGTCGAGTAGCTTGCCGCTGTCAGCGAGGCGGCGCAGTTCGTGATCCGGCATCGTTCCGGTCAGGAAATAGGAAAGTCGGTTCGCGAGGTCGTGAGGCTTGAGGCGCCCTTCCTCGTCGGCACTGGCTTCGTTCATGTAAAGGAAGGAAGGCGTGCAAAGGATCCCCTTGATCGCATCGAGTGTTGCCTGACGTGGAGAGTGTCCGGCAGCAACACGCACCTCAACCAGGTCGGTGAACCGTTTAATCTCGCCTGCTTTGACAGGACGACGAAATGCCTGCTCGGCAAAGTTCGTCAGAATCTTCTCCAAATTCTTCTCTTTAAATCCTTCCTTACCAAAGACCTGCTGCTGGGGAGCCGGCGGCCACTCTTCGTAGAGAGGACCCTCGATCTGCACTTCACTGATGCGGATATGAGGCATCTTGCCGTATTGGAGCACCCGGCGCCGGGCATGGCCGATACTACCATCGTGCTTGTCATCCTCGGGCCAGTCATCGTTGTACTCCCGGGCAATTTTTCCAAAAGCCTGACGACAGTTTTCCATGCCGTTAGGGAAAGTGAATCGAGGCTGCTGGCCTTTCTCGAGCCAGACTTTCATCATGTACCAACGAGGTTTTCCTGGCTTGATTGTCACTTCGGCCAACTGCGGCTCGATCGGCTGAGGGTGATGAAGTTTCCCAACACTTCCGGTCCCGGTCACGATCCCCATGCGATAGGGCTCCTCCAGGTTCATTTTGAGAATACTGCGGTCGTAATGCGAGTCCCGGTGCATTTCCTGCGCCAGCACTTTAACTTCGTAATAGCCGTCGGCGTGAACCCCTTCGGGAAATTCGTTGATCCCGGCATAACCACCCTCATGGTTCGATGAATTGGTCACCTCGTAGATACAGAGATACTTGTTATTGAAGACCTGCTTGTGGGAGAAACTCATCTCATCACCCGGTTTGAAAGAATCTTTGAAAGTCCACTTTTTCACTTCGGGTTTCTCGATCGTTCCGAGCGCTTTTTCGACAATTTGATCTGCGGCTTTGAAGTAGTTATCAAGCAGAAACCCCGAGGTCACCAGCACATCTCCCAGCGTGTCCACATGCTCAGCCGTCTGGTCGGTGGGAAACGATCCCGTCGGAGCGAAGGTATCAACGCGACGCCCGAAGAGATCTTCGACCGTGTTGAGATACTCACGCTCATTGAGACGGCGCAGCACCGTCTGGCCGCCCGTGCTCTGCAGGCTCGCATAGACGTCAGCCACCTGCTCGGTCAAAGCCGCGACCGCCTCGAGTCGTTCTTTATCACTCGGCTGATCCGCCTCCTTAGGCGGCATGTTGCCGAGATTGAGCGCATCGATGATTTCTTGGACAGCAATGATGCCCTTCTCATCCGTGATCGGAAAATCGAGGTCGTAGAAATTGCGCTCTCCTTTCTGAAGGATGTCATCGTGACACTCCAGGCAATAGCTGTCGATGAAGTTCAACGCCATCTTGGCGTGTTCCTCCCCGATCAGAAGAGAGCCGTTCAGCGCCATGAGCGCTGCTGCTGATAATCGAATTTTCATCGAGAAAAGATCAGGCAAAGGTGCCGGTGCTAGTACCAAAGTTGTCGCGCTCCACGCCGAATTGATTCAGCACGCTGAGATAAAGGTTACACAGCGGCACCTTGTGATGATCCATTGGCACGTCCTTGAACTCACCGTGCTCAAATCCGCCGCCAGCGAGAATCATGGGCAAGTTGCTGTTGGAGTGAGAGTTGGCGTTGCTCATGCCGCTGCCGAACAGGACTGAAGTGTGATCCAAGAGGCTCCCCTCTCCATCTTGGATACCCTCGAGCTTCTCCAGAAAACGAGCAAACTGCTTCATCTGGTAATCCTCAAGAACAAGGAGTTGATCGATATTTTCCTGCTTCTTGCCGTGGTGAGACAGCGAGTGATAACCCTTGGAAATTCCTAGGTGTTTCGGTTCAAAATCTCCACCGATCTCCAAAGTTGCAATGCGCGTCGAATCGGTTTGCAGGGCCAGGACCATCAGATCATAGAGGAGAGGCAAATCTTCGACCATGTTCTTATTAGTCGGCTGCTCAAACGGCGCCTCCGGCTTGGGCACCTCTACCCACTGTTCTTTTAGCTGAAGCTGCTGCTCCACTTCGCGAACCGAAGTGAGGAACTCGTCGAGCTTTTCCCGGTCCTCTGAATCGATGCGTTTCTGCAAGGTTTTGGCATCGCCACTGACGGCATCGAGAATCGATCCCTGGAGAGCGTTCATGTCTTTGACCTGAGCCAACTGACCCATGGGTTCACCCACGAAGAGCTTCTCAAAAAGCTGTTTTGGCCCGGGAATCGGAGGTATGCGCACGCCACTTCGGGTCCAGGACATCTGACAACCACCGTGAATCCCCGTCTCGGAACCGATCGTCAGTGAAGGAAACCTTGTCCGTCCCGCGACAGATTCCGCTGCGAGCTGATCGAGACTGATGTTTCCATCCGGCCGTCCCTTTGCATCCATCGAGAGCACCCCGGTCATGTAGGCGTGAACAGCAAAGTGTCCACCCTTCACCCCGTGATCGAGACCACGGTAAATGGTGAGATCATCGCGCAGACCTTCGAGTGGCTGCAGGAGGCGGGTAGGCTCCCAATTTTTACCTGGCGTTTTTGGGAAAAAGTAGGGCAGCTGGTATCCCAGGAGGTTGCCAATTGCCACCATCCGATTCGGTGTCGTCGCTTCGGAGATCGTCGCTCCCAATGCGCTCCCTGCCCCCAGTGTATCTGGCAACAGCGAGTGCAACGTCGGCAATGAAAGGGTCGCCCCGACGGACTTGAGAAAATAACGACGGGAAGGAATCTTCCGGGACACGTTCATTATCGATTATCACCCAGAGCGGCGGATCGTGCAAATCCCCCAATGACGTGTCCTATTCAGAATAAAATGTGGCCCCTGGGAGCCGGATCCTTTATCCCACTTGCCCTATCCGGCAAAAGCAACGGTCGGGAGCCCCTTAACCCCGGGCTTCACCGCGAAAAGATGCCCTGCCTCGCATTCTTCCGGATTACCGAAACTCCCTGTTGTGATGTAGAGCGTTTCAAAATCTTCACCACCAAAAGCACAGGATGTTACCCCTGAGACAGGCAATTCCACCGTTTTGAGAATATCCCCGGTCGCGAGATTAATACATCGCACACAACCACCACGACAGAAGGCGATCCAGACGTGGTCGTTCTCATCGATCGTCATACCGTCCGGCGAGCCTTCCAACTCGGACGTATCGATCGCAATTCGCTCGTTGGAAATATCCCCACTCTCAACGTCATAGTCGAACGCACGCACCTTCTTACTCGGTGTATCAATGTAGTAAAACTTTCCGCCATCCTTCGTCCAGCAAAGACCGTTGGAGTTGGTCACGTTGGGAAATTGGGTGGTCAGTTCCAGTGCCGTATCAAGGCGATACAACGTCGCATCGCCTTTTTTCTTCATCGTGCTGATTGTGCCGGCCCAAAGACGCCCTTTCAAATCGCATTTTCCGTCATTGAAGCGATTATCGGGTTTCTTATCCGGTTCGGGGTCGACGATGAGCGTTTTCTCTCCGCTCTCCAGATCAAAGAAAGCGAGCCCGTTGTCTCCTCCCATAAGGAAACCGCCACTCGCTCTTGGAACCACAAAACCAACCCGCTCACCAACGCTCCAGGACTCCTCGCCGCCCGTCGCTGGATCGTAGCTGCGAACCGAGTGACCCTCGATATCAACGTAGTAAACGCGCCCATCAAACCAGAGCGGACCCTCTCCCCACTTGGAGAGTGTTTTGGAAACGATTTCAGCTTTCATAAGTAGGAGATGCAGGAAGTTGCCCCTCCTTAACGATGCCTCGCCATTTTGCAACCTACAAAGGAGTCGCTCAAAACGGCTGGGCCAATATCACTTCGATCCAATCTCCAACCCATCCAGCCAAGGCGCCGGAATCTGGGGCGGCATTCCGCCAAAGGGCTGATACTTCGGTAGCTGGATCATACTCACGCTGTGAGACTGGTTTGCGATGAAAAACAAGGCGTCCCCGCAATCCTCAGATTGAATCATGGCCTGGCGATGCTCCGGTTCCGGTTGAACTGGTCGCTTGGCCACGAGCGGCGTGTTGGCTTCTCCTGGCGCATATTCCGACAACACGATATTATGAGCGATAAGCTGGGCGCGCGCCGTGAAGAGCATGCCGTGCACGGCCCACTTGCTTGCGGTGTAGGGAACTCCGGCAAAAGAGTCAAAGCCATGCCCTGCCGTCGAAGTCACGACGACGATTTTACCCCCTCCGTTCCTGGCCATTGGCCCCGAGACGGCGTTGATCATGTTGACCACCCCGAGCACGTTGATATCCATCATCGTTTTCCAGGTTTCCTCGCTGGCCACCTTGGTCGGATCCTCGTGAGTGATAAACCGGTCGGCGGTATTGATCCCTGCCGTGTGAATGAGCAAATCTGGCGTTCCAATCGTTCCCATCGCTGCTGCGATGCTGGCCTTGTCAGCAACATCACACGCCACGGGAACAATCTTATCGGACAGGGCAGCCGTCTCCTGAAGTGATTCAGCCGTTCGACCGAGGACAAACGTTTCGGCTCCGGCCTCGGCAAACTTCTTTGCTGCTGCCTGCCCCATCCCGCCGCCACCGCCGGTAACGATCACAGTTTTTTCCGTCCAATTGTCGCTCATCAGCGGCATCTTAGCGACAGATGCCTCTTGGTCCAATCATTCCGCCAGCCCGATCGAAAATCGCCGCTCCTTGATATCACTTCCCTTCCGCGGCCCACTTCTTCATCAACTCGATATTGTCGATGATGTTTTGCAAGTGCTCGGGATTACGCTTCTTCGCCTTGAGACCACCGACATAAACCGCCATGTCGCTGTCAAACATCTCGGCTGACTCCGGCTCACGTCCGTGGTCGTCAGTCTCAACCATCCAGGTTGCGAGACGCTCGCGCATCTTGGCCAACTCGTCAGCATAGGCGGGATCCTCCGCGAGATTGTTGATCTCGTAGGGATCGGCGTTCACGTCGTAGAGCTCTTCGACCGGACGATTCTCTCGAAACAACAGGCGCTGGGTCTTGTTGAGTGCTTCATCTTTATAGGCCTGACGCAAGGTGATGAGAATGTCTTTCGCGTCCTTGTAGGCACAAGGCTGTAGGTATGGACGATTTGGAAGGAAGTTACGGATGTATTTGAAGTCCTGCGTTCGCACCGCGCGCATGTGATCGACTGTCTCATCGCAGCGGTCACGAGCCGAAAAAGCAGCCTCGCGAGGCTCATAGCCCTTCGCCAGAATATCACGGGCCTGCATCCACTTCGGCACTTCGATACCAGCAGCCCCGAGAGAAAGTGCCGCAATGTCAATGTGCTCAACGACATCGTCGCGAACAGCTCCCGCTTCGATGCCTGGGCCTGCGATCACGAGCGGCACGTGCAGTCCCTCATCATACATAAACTGTTTTCCACGGGCATGGCTGATGCCGTGATCGGTCATAAAAATGACCAGCGTGTTTTCGAGGAGCCTCTCCTCTTTCAGCTTGTCCACCACTTCGCCGACCATGTGATCGGTCATCCGGGCCGAGTCGAGATAGGCAGCCCAGTCACGAACGATATCAGGGTGATCCGGATAGTACGGTGGCAACTCCACAGCAGAGTCCGGTGTGCGACTGCCAAGCACCTCCTCAGCGCGACGTTGAGCCTTCTCCCAGCCCTCTTCGTCCTTACCTCGCAATTTGCCACCGGGCGTGTGTACCTGGTGAAAAAATGGCTGCCCTTCTGCTCGATCCTGCCAGAGCGAACTGTCATAGACCTCCTTGTCCCACTCGAAGTTATAGTCCGTCTTGCCGAATTTCCCCTTTACCCCGGGCCAACTGGAGATTGAGGTATGATAACCAGCCTCCTGGAACAACTTCGGGACCAGCTTGATAGGCTCGGGCAAGTGAATCTTGAGTTCACCGCGACCGCTGCGGTGGTGATGGGATCCAACACTGGTCTGATACATACCCGTGATAAAAGCAGAACGACAAGTCGAGCAAACCGGAGCCGTCACGTAAGCATTTGTAAACTTGAGGCCACTTTTTGCGAGTTGATCGACGTGAGGAGTCTCAATGGCTGTTTCACCGTAACACCCGAAGTTAGCCGACATGTCATCCGGGATGATCCAGACGATGTTCGGGCGTTCGTCGGCCAAGGCCGAAAACCCGGTGAACAGAACAGTGGCAATAGAGAGAAGTCGCTTCATAAGTCCGACCCGGATCATTCTGAACCGGAGCCCGGAGTGTCTCTCAGCACTCCTTCCAATTCAAGCACGCAACTCTGTCACAAAAACCGCAGAAGGCTGGTTCACGCCATCAACTGCGTCACCTTGCCGCTACTGTCGGCGAAGCGATCCATCTTCGCACCGACCATCCCCGCCTGGGTCAGCCATAGGTTGGCCAACGGCGTGCCTTCGGGAAGGTTGATATGCAATCCGGACTTCGTCTGCTTACCACCGCCCCCGACGATGATAGGAAGGTCGTTGTACTGGTGGGTCGATCCGTCACCGAGACCGGAGCCATAAGTGAACAGTGTATTATCGAGCAAGGTGGTGCCGTCTGCCTCCTCAATCGAATCCATTCGCTCAAGCAGGTAGGCGTATTGCTCCATGTGAAACTTGTCCACCTGCAACAGATCATCGATCATCTTAGTCTGATTGTGAGACATCTGGTGATGGCTCTTGGGTTTGTCGAATAAACCATCGAACATGTAAGGTGTGTCCCAGCGCTCCGGCCCGACCATGAAAGTGGTCACGTTCGTCAAGCCTGCCTGCAGCGCCACTACCATGAGATCGCCCATCAGGCGAATGAACTCGCCTCGCGGCAGATAGGCGTCCGTTGGCGCATCGAATTTCACGTTGGCCAGTTCTGCCCGCATCTTTTCCAGCCGGTCCATCTGCAACTCGATGGTGCGAATCGAATCGTAGTACTCAGAAAACTTCTGCCCGTCGTGATAGCTCAGCTTGCGCCTCAGCGCATTGGCATCCTCAAGGACGAGATCAGTGATGTCCCGATATATTTGGGCTTCCTTGGTGCTGAAGAGGCGATCATACATCTTGCGCGGATCGCGGATCGACGGAGCGAGATGTCCGGTGCCATACCAAGAAATGTTATCGAAGTAGATCGACTCTTTATTATCGCTGTGAGGATTGCAGCTGAACTCAAGCGTCCGGAAAGGGGTCTCACCGCCGATCTGGTCAGCCACGAGGTGATCGAGCGTCCGGTTGAGCGGCCAGGCGCTGCCCTTGATTTCGTAGGCTACCGCACTGCTGAGGTAACAGGAAGCACACTGGGCGTGCACATCGGTACCCTGCTGAAAGGTGCGGTCCATCCCGGTGATGAGTGTGACTTTGTCCTTCATTCCCTGCAATGGCTCCATCGTCGGCATGAGATGATCGAGCGGTTTAACGCTCAGTTCAGGGTCCTGCTCCCCGAGAGACTTCATCACATTACCGAGGTTGCCTTTCGGGATAATAGAATCCGCTTCACCGGGAAAGAAGCCACGGCGCACCACGCCAATAGGCACGTAGAAATGGGCCATTCGCTTGGCCACTGCCTTTGGCGAGGCTGCCATACCTGAACTCTCTAGAAAAGGAAGCGAAAGAGCGGTGCCACTGAGGCCACGAAGGAAATTTCGGCGTGAGGTATTCATGGAAAAAGGAGCGTTACGAGATTCTTACGGTCCAACAGGGTATGATGGAGGACCTTACCCGATTGAGCGTAGAAATGTCATTCGGTTTTGGCGAGGGAAAGATCGGTTTTAGGGTTGGACTTGCTGCGAAATGGCTCGCTTAAGACGATCTGCTTCAGCAGCGTCTGCATGCGGTAATCGCTTTGGGCGGTAGACTCGGCAATAGCATCGAGAGCCAACTGGTCAGCAGCGCCCAATTCGCGAGCAAGAGCAAATGAAAGCAGGTGACCGGCAAAGCCGCGGGTGAAGCGATCTTTCTCGGCAAGGATGGCGTCTTTGAAGCCAATCACATCATTAAACTCGTGCTTGCGGAAAAGCGTACCGGCCATGTCGATCTCGCGTCCGTTCTCGTAGTCCTCCCGCCACACACCGACCGGGTCGTAGTTCTCCAAGGCAAAGCCGAGCGGATCGATCTTCTCGTGGCAGCCTTTGCAGTCAGAACGTTCGCGATGCGCGGCAAGTCTTTCGCGGAGAGTCAGATGCTCGTCACCCGGCTTCTCATCTTCGTCGAGTGGTGGCACATCAGCGGGCGGAGGCGGAGGTGGGTTATTGAAGATGACAGACGCCATCCAGGCACCTCGCGTGATCGGCTGAGTGCGCTCCGGTCCTGAAGTCATCGTCATAACCGCGGCATTCGTGATGACACCGCCGTGGCGGCGGTCCGTCACCGGCATGCGATTGAAGTGGAGAACGGTCACACCTCCCCCGCCGACCGGTTTCCCATTTTTACCCTTGGGCAACTCCACCTCTTCCGGCCAGTCTTCCCCGTAGGACTTCTGCAACATGGTCGACCGATACGTAAACTCAGAGTCGATCAACTGGCTCACAGGCAGGTCTTCAATCAGGACTGTTTCAAAAATCAACAAGGGCTCCATCGCCATGTGCATGCTCTTGCGATACTTGGAGTAGTAGAAATCAGAATATTTCTTCGGATCTGGAATTGCAGAAATGATGCGATCCAACTGCAACCACTGCGTGGGAAAGCTGTCGCAGAAACGCTTCAGCTTTCGGTCCTTCAGCATGCGATCTACCTGCACCTCGAGCGTCTTTGGGTCATTCAATTCTCCTGCGGCCGCGAGATCGAGCAACTCTTGATCAGGAATGCTGCCCCAGAAGAAAAAGGAAAGACGCGACGCCAGCTCGTAGTCGTTGAGCGCTTCCACTCCCCCACCCTCGGAAGCTTCATCATAGAGGTAGAGGAACTTCGGCGACGCCAGCGCCGCCGCCGCCAATGACTTCATCACATCGGTGAACGCAATGCCCTGCTCCAGTTGAAGTTCGGCATAAGAGGCGTAGCGCTCGATCACCTCGTTCTCCACCGGAGCGCGAAAGGCCCGGCTCAGAAACGGCAGCAGGCGAGCCCGCACTTCGGCATTGCCATCGTAGTCGCCTTTCGGCTCGGCGAAGAGTTCGTCCCAAGCTCCCACATACTTTGGATTGAAATCACGACTACCAGTGATGGACTGGCTCAACTTGAGAAACTGCTCCATCAGGAGCGGTGAGAGCGACAGGTGATCGGCCTGCACATCGTAGCCATGTTCGGCTCGCAGGTCCTGGGGAAACGCCGCGACTCCGACGAGACGCGACTCGATCATCTGCGATTTGCCAAGCGGACGGTTCCCCACCTGGACGTGATCAGCCATCACGCCCGTTTCTGGTTTGAAGGAATCCTGATGCACCCGCATGATGCGCTCAGGCAGCGTGAACACGTTGCACTCGAGGCCGAAGAGATCCATGACCGCGTTGTTATACTGAAAGCGGTTCATGCGACGGATGGGCGCGTGGGCATAAACTTTATCCTCGTCCATCGCGGCTGCTATCAAGCCGTCCAATTTCGCTACCACGTCACTACGCTTCTCATCGGTGAACTGAGGCTCGTCCTCCGGTGGCATCTCCTCATAATCGATCACCGCAACGATATCGGAAAGCAACTCGGTGTCCGCCATCAGGTCTTCGAGGCTTTCAATCTCAAGCAGGTTGACCTTGCCTTTCACCGTGCCGTCCTGCCCGTGACACTGGATACACTTGGCCTCGAACGCCGGTTTAAGGACGTCGGTAAACACATCAGAGCCGGAAGAAGAGACCGCGGCAAGTGAGCACAGCACCACGGCGATCCACTCTTTACTGATGTGATTACCACTCATCCTATAATCGTCGCACCGCTCTATCGGACCGCAACTCACGCGTTTCGGAGCAAAACTAGACCGAAATTAACTACTTATGAACCTTTTTTCGGCGGTTCCGAGCCAAGCCGGCCGGAAACGGAAGATTAGAAACCGCAGATGGGCACTCATTATCGCCGAGATATGCCGTCGGGTCAGGCTGGATCAAATCCTTCGGCAATGCTCGCAGGGCCGAAATTCGCCAGAAAACAAGGAGTGGCGATTTGCGATCGTCAGCACTAACTCAGCCTTTCCTGAGCTGGCGATTCAAATCGCCGCCCCTTGGGGCACCCATTTGCCTCAAAAAGAGTTCAGCCAAAATCAGCTGCCAATTCGCTTCCCTAACTCCGGGGATCAAAGCCCTTCTTCGCCCTTGTCTTTCCCCGCTTGCCATAGGTTGCCTCGAGCACCGCATCGACTTTGGCGCGATCCTCTTTGTTCTGATAGGCTTCCAGCATGGGATCGTCGGTCCGCTCCATATCGACAACCAGATGCGCCTGCATTTTGGCGATAACCTCCTTAAATTCAGGATTGTCGATCAGGTTGTGAAGACAGTCGGGATCTTTCTCTAGATCATAGAACTCCTCCGTTACGCGGTACCGGAACAAGTCGATCCGAGCCTTGATCGCCTCATCGTTCTTAGCGGCTTCATTCATCGCCCTCATGGCCAGCCCTTCGTTGTTGTTGCGGTACCAGAACTCATCGTTGGCAAAGGGATTGTAGATGTAACCGAACTTGCCATTCTGCACGGCCCGCATTGGCACGTAATCCCCGCCGGCCTTGGAATCGATCGTGGTGAAAACCCTCTCGCGCCCATTCTGCTGCTTCTTTCCTTTCAGGAGTGGGAGAAAGGATTGCCCGTCGAGACCTGCCGGCGCCTCCACGCCCGTCGCTTCCATGAAAGTGGGAAAGAAATCGACCACGGAGACGAAATGCTCATCATCCTGAGTCCCGGGCTTCACCACCCCGGGCCAGCGGACCAGCAACGGTGTGCGAGTTGCATGATACCAGGCATTGCACTTCGCAAAGGGCATCGCCAGTCCGTTGTCGGTAATGAAGAGCACGAGGGTGTTATCGGTCAAACCGGTTTCCTCAAGCGCTTCCATGACACGGCCAAAGGTATCATCGAGTCGTCGGGTGGAATTCAGGTAAGCCGCAAACTCTTCGCGCAAACCAGGCAGGTCGGGAAGAAATCCCGGCACGGTGACATCCTCGGCCCGGTAAACTTTCGAGGGCATCTCCGCCCCCTCTCTCAAGTTGTCAGGGTAACAGTAAGGGCGATGCGGGTCGTGAGAATTGACCATGAAATAAAACGGCTTCCCCGCTTCCTTCGCCTGCTTCAGGAAAGTCACGGAACGCTCGTAGTAGAGCTTGGGACTGCGGCCGTCTCCCAAGTCTTTTTGATCAAACGCGTAGTCCCACTTCATATTCACCTTGGGCGTTGAGTGACTTTGCTTACCAAGGATGCCCGTGTGAAATCCTGCCTCCTGAAGGGTCGTCACCACATCCGGCACGTCGTTCCGAGCCGACATGAACCCCATCGCACCCGAACGATGCCCGTAGCGCCCCGTCGCAATGATGGCCCGGCACGGCGCACAAATCGCGGTGTTCACATGGGCCCGATTGAAAAGCAATCCTTGCGCCGCAAAAGCATCGAGATTGGGCGTCACGTCCGCTGGCCGGCCACCATAGACACCAACTGACTCAGCGTGCAGGTCATCCGCAGTGAAAAGCAGGATATTGACCGGCTCTTCGGTGCGGGAAGTCGTCACCAGCAAAGCCAGAGCAGCGAAGGAAAGGATAAGCAATTTCATGGTTGGCGTTTTCAGACTGGCATTGTGCGCGCTGCATTAGTTGGCGTCAATAGACCCGAATACGCTTTCACTAACTCAGTGGTACTCCCCCTTCACTGTCACTTCAGCGCAATCGCGCCTGCCCGCCAAACTGGGTTGAATGATTGACCCAACCGGATTGGATTTGCTTTCCTGCTCATCCGACAACCATGAAACACCTGCTGACCAGCCTTTTGCTTCTTGCTGCCATTTCGTCTTTTGCTGGATCCGTTCCCGATGAACTCTACGGCGACTGGTCACTGGATATCGAATCCGGCGAAGCGGGCTGGCTCCGAATAGCTGACAACAACGGCGAACTTGAAGTCTTCATGATGGTTAATGTTGGATCGGTCAGGCCGCTGAAAGGCTTCGAGGTGAAGGGCGGAAAGATCCATGTCCCACTCAAAACCAATCGTGAAAAAGGAAAAGAGGGAGCCATTGTTTCCACCAATCGCGCCGAGATCTGGTCTGATAACGGAAAGCTCACGGGAATAATTTTCACCCACTTTCCTCAGGAGGACCGACTCCTCGAAGATCCTTTCACTGGAATTGCAATTCCACCAATGCCACCCGCTCCCGATCTTTCGAAGATCAAATGGGGCCAACCGATCAATCTCTTCAACGGAAAAGACCTCACGGGCTGGGGAGTTCGCCGACCTGAAAAGATCAATGGCTGGTCGGCTCAGGATGGCTGTCTCGTCAACACCACCCCCAAAACCGACTTCAGCGCGACGGGGGCCTACGCGAACCTCATGACGGTGCCCAAGTTTGAAGACTTCAAACTGCATATCGAATTCAACATTGGTAAGGATCGCAACAGCGGCATCTATGTCCGTGGTCTCTATGAAGCGCAGGTGGTGGATCGCGACAGCCGCATGCAGGGTTTACAGGGCGTTGGATCCATTTTTGGACTAGTCGAACGCACCGAAAATCCCGCCTACGAAGGAGGCAAGTGGCAGACCTACGAAATCACGCTCGTCGACCGCCACATGACCGTGGTTCTCAACGGAGTCACCACTGTCGACAATCACCCCGTCTCCGGCCCGACCCCGGGAGCCGTCAATACCAACCCCATGGCGCCGGGCCCGATCTACCTGCAAGGCGACCACACCTCAGTGAAGTATCGCAACATTGTGCTGACGCCGCGCGTAAAATGATCACTCCTTTTCTTTTTATCCCGCTCGCTAGTGCTCGCACGATCTCCAGATTTAGTTTTCCGAAATCTTCGTAGTCATAATCATTTTCTTCTTCATCATGACCCGCTTTCTCACCTCGGCCCTTCTCGCCACCACCCTCCCTCTCCTTGCCGAATCCCCGATTAAACCGGGAGCGGAACTCACCTTGATTTCCGACGGGTTTGAACTCGCCGACGGTCCTTCCTGGGATGGATGGTCGTTAACGATCCCGGATCCTCTCGCCCAACAAGCCAAGCGACTTACCGTGTCCAAAGGTGAGTGGCAGAATCAATTCAAAGGCAAGCGCTTCAGCGCCTCTTATTGCAATCATGGCCATCACTACTTCGCTGACAACGGCAACGGAGCCATCGTGAAGCGAGACTACCTCACCAAGGAATTCGAAGTGATTCACCAGGAGGACCTCGAGGCTGACAAGACCCGAAAGCCGAACGACCTCGTCGTGGACCGTTCAGGTGGCGTTTACTTCACGCTGACGCGCGCCGGTCAGATCGCCTACATCTCTCCTGATGGTGAATCCTCCATTGCCGCGGAAGGAATCGAGACTGCCAACGGAATCATTCTCAGCCCGGATGAAACCGTTCTCTACACATCCGAAGCAGCACCGAAGCGGGTTGTCGCCTTCGATGTCGAAGCCGGGGGCAAACTCACCAAACGCCGCGTCTTCGCGACAATGGAAGGTGAACCGGCAGAGTCCAAGGCCGCTGACGGCATGACCATCGATCGCGCCGGCAACGTCTATTGCGCCGGGCCAACGGACATCTGGGTCTGGAATCCGGATGGCGAACTGATTGAAAAGATCGCCTGCCCCGAGCGACCGGTGAATCTCACTTTTGGCGGGACTGACTTGCGTGATCTTTACGTCACCGGCTTCGGGGGCCTTTATCATCAGCGCATGCGCATCTCCGGCGTCTCGTCTCAACCACCCACGGCCTGGTCGGAGCAGGAGGCCAAGGTCAAACCAAGCGTGACGATTGCTGAGGGCGTCACACCTCACTATGACACGACCTACGCAGAATATGGCAATCGCCGGATGCTGGCAGACGTCTTCGTGCCGCCCGGCGACGGTCCTTTCCCCGCCGCCATCGTTCTTCATGGCGGCGGCTGGCACAGCGGCGACAAGATGAAATTCCGGGCGATGGGTCTTGAGCTGGCCAAGCGCGGCTATGTCACCATGGCAATCGCTTATCGGCTCAGTGAAGAGGCGAAGTTTCCCGCCAACATTCACGACTGCCACGGTTCAGTTCGCTTTCTCCGCGCTAATGCCAACCTCTACAGGGTCGATCCAGACCGCATCGGTGTTGTCGGAGGATCAGCCGGGGCCCACCTCGCCGGCCTGCTGGCCACGACTGCTGGAGTGGAAGAACTTCACGGTGACGGAGGCTACCCCGACGTTTCTTCCCGGGTCCAGGCGGCTGTAGTCATGTCAGGCCCTATGAAAATCGCCACCGGAAGCGTTGCTGAGCGCTCTCTTCTCAAAGACAACCCCAAGCCCAACGCGGTCTGGCTTTTCGGCGGTAACGTAGAAGAAAAACCCGAGCTTTATACCCTCGCAGACGCCCATCAACACATCGACAAAAATACCCCACCCATCCTTTTCCAGTTTGGCGGCACCGAGGACCCGTCAAAGGTCTTCCCGTCCATGGCCAAGCTGATCGACCTCGGGATCTCCACTGAAGTTCTCGCGGACTATCCCGAGGGCAAACACGGTTGCTGGAACCGACATCCCTGGTTCATGCCCATGGTCGACGATATTGATCAGTGGTTCCAGAAACACCTTTGATTCGCTGATCACCGCGACCGTATGATTCCTAGCTGCTTCTATCTCGCGAGATAGGCCCCGTGCTCAACGGTTCACAGACTGGTAAAAAAATCCGAGAGCGCCCCAAACGAGGACTAGAAGATTCCCAGTTTTTATCTATGGTGGAAAATCTCCGGTGCGTCCCGCGCTGCGCGTCTATTTTCCAAAGGATGAAGGAGTTGATCATAGACATTTTCAAATATGGTTGGAAGCACATCGGCGGAACGGTGCTGGGCATCATCATCCTTGTCTATCTCACTCGAAAAATAATCGACGCCCGCCGTCGCCACCTAAGGGCATTAGAAAGAGCCAACGCACCGGGCCCCCAGCCGATCGCCGACCTAGATCTGGAGTTGGACAAAAGGGACAAATCGCGCCCCAAGGACTCCCGGGAAATCGATCTCCCCAGGAGGGAAAAGAAACCCAGCAAAACGGCGGTTAAAGAGAAAAAGGAACAACTTTCCAGTGAACTGGACGCCCTCCTAGAATCAGGTTCCGGAAAAAAGAAGACGAAAAAAGTCTCTCCATCACAGGCCCAAGCGAAAAAAGCATCGGCAAGTTCGGCGGCAAAAGCGGAAAATAGCAGTCATTCAAAGAAGAATGCTGCGACAGCCAGACCCAAGAAAAAAATCGTCACCAAGGAGGAGCTCAAAAAGTCCCTCAAGGAGGAGCTGAAGGCCGAGTTGCGGGCTGAGCTGAAAGCAGAGCTGAGGGCTGAGATCGAATCCACGTCGCCCTTTAAACCGCGACCAAAGCGAAAGATGCCGCCAACCCAACACGGAGAGCTGGGACCCGCCTTTACGATTGATCCGGCTGCAGTAGACCACATCCTCCCAAATCGTCGTCGTTCCATGGCTCAATCTGAGCCGGAGCCGAAAGTGGCCGCCGAAACCCACGAAGTCACGCCGACAAGCTCTCCGGATACGGCACCGATTGCCGCATCGACATTCGAAAGGGAGCAGGAACCAGAAGAAACCGCTGGACCAGTCGCGGCCCCGGTCGAGCCGGCGCCCGCACCAGTTTCTCCGGCTCCAGTTACTCCCGGCTCGGTCCGCCCTCAACAGCCCGCCCCGGTCGCACCGCCCGCGGTCGCCGCAACAGCCCTCCCGGCTCAAACGAGTAGCATCACTCCCAAATCTTTTGAAACTCCGGAACCCGCCGCACCAAAAGGCTTGCTCAGTCGTTTCTTTAGACCGAAGAATCCCCGGGAACACATCGGCCAACGCCTTCCCATCAAGCGCGGTAAATTGAAAGGACGCTATGGCACCATTGTTTCAGTGGAAGGCAATGTTGTCATGATCTCCGATAAATCCGGCAAAACCACCACCGTCGATGCCGGGGATTTCTGATCCAACCGACCGTCCTGCATCATGCAAATTCCCGCCTTGCTTTCATTGCTCCTGCTTGCTGCGACAATAGCTCCTGCCCAAGAGCCGCCCTACGACAATCCCCCTGACGTCGCACCACCCTACTACCGGGTTCGTTTTGAAGCCTCGAACAAGGCTGGTGAATTGATTTTCCCAGTCCAGTACACGGTTTGGATTCCAGAGGGCGTTGAAACCCTTCGCGGTATCATCGTTCATCAGCACGGTTGCGGGGAGGGTTCCTGCCAATCCGGTCAAACTGGTGCCTTTGATCTCCACTGGCAAGCTCTTGCAAAGAAACACGACTGCGCTCTCCTCTCCCCGTCCTACGAACAACCGCAAGCCGCCGACTGCCAGATGTGGTGCGATCCGCGCAACGGCTCTGACGACGCTTTCCGGAAAGGCCTCGCTGCCCTGGGAGAAAAATCCGGGCACACCGAGCTAGTCGATCTTTCCTGGGCTCTCTGGGGACACAGCGGCGGTGGTCACTGGTGCGGAGGGATGACACTGCTGCATCCCGAACGCACCATTGCCACCTGGCACCGGTCGGGACTGCCACTTTTCGAACCTAATCCTGACCGAGCAACGATAAAGCCTCACCAACTCCCTCAAGCTGCCTTGGGTGTTCCCATGATGTGCAATCCCGGCACCAAGGAGGGAGTCACCGTGAAGGAGGGCAAGTTCGCCCGTGTTTGGCCTGCCAATGAAACCTTTTTTGAGGCAGTGCGCGGAAAAGGCGGCCTGATCGGCGTGGCTGTCGATCCCCTCACCGCTCACGAGTGCGGCAACCAACGCTACATGGCGATTCCGTGGCTCGATGCCTGCCTCAGCGCCCGCTTACCGGAGGAGCCGGGGGCTCCTCTCGAAGCAATGCCGACCGGGGAGGCGTGGCTGGCACCGTTACTGGGAGCCACGGCAGTTCCCGAGTCAGTCTACCAGGGCGACAAAACCAAGGCGGTCTGGCTACCCAACGAAACTATTGCAAAGGCATGGATGCGATACACCAAGGACACCAACATACCTGATACCACCCCACCCCCGGCGCCAACTGAACTGAAGGTCGAGGGAAACATACTGACGTGGAGAGCGGAGGCAGATCTTGAGAGCGGCATTTCACATTTCATTATCGAACGTAATAGCCAGCCGATCACTACGGTTCCTGAGAACCCCACCAACCGTTTCGGAAGACCACTATTCCAGGGACTCCAATATAGCGACACTCCCGAAGCTCCGCTTGTCAAAATGCGTTTCGTTGATCCGGAAGGCAACGCTGCCGGGAAGCGGACCTATCGTGTCCGTGCCGTCAACACGGCAGGTCTCAAATCCGAATAGCACACCTCGCCAATAGCCACCATTTTTACAATGTGGCTATTGGATAATTTCCGCGGAAAAATCGCAGCACGGACCCGAAAAAGGTCGACATCCAGCCCTTGCCCGCATTTCGTAACTGAGTTAAATCATTGTGTCCCAGCCCTCTATCTCAATCTAATGACCGATCACTCCGATCCAAATCAAAACAAACGCAGCGTCGTTGATTTCATTTACGACGGGATCGGTTCGCTTCTCCCCGGATGCTCAACGGCACTCGATCTCGTCGAGAAGGGCATTGAGCAGCCACTGACCCTCAGGGAAAAGTTTGTTCTATTTTACAATTCCCCGCTCTGCCTTCACTGCAGCTGTAATCGGGAAAGGTTCGACATCGAACGGGAAAAACTGCGGGTGATTGAGCGAAAACGCCGCGAGACTTAATTTGTGACCAGAAGGAGCAAATGTATTCTCTCATGGAGAAGAGCCAGTGAACGCTCCCGACAAACATTTTATCACGCAGCTCACCGACTGGCAGTAACGCCTGTTCGATTATCTGGCCACCATTTTGGGAAACGTGCACGATACGCGTCTCTACCTCACCTTTGGAGCCAGAACGAGCCTGCAAATTGATCGACAGGCGGGCATTGAACTCGGCTGCATCGGATCCGGGTCCAGGGGAACATTTGCACCGATCTGGACAAACTCATTCTCATGTTCTTGCTAACATTGTGATCCTGTCAATTCTTTCCGCAAGATCACCACTTGCCAGTTCTCCAGACGTTCCCTAAGCTCTGGAGTATATGAGTCT
>PKCI01000108.1 GCA_002862135.1 Verrucomicrobiota bacterium
CCTGCTTTCCCGCCGTCTGGTTGAGCGGGGTGTCCGCTTCATTCAGCTTTATTCAGGAGGCGCCCACAACGATGATAACTGGGACGCTCATGGTGACTTGGAGAAGAATCACAATCACCACGCGGGAGCGACTGACAAGCCGATCGCCGGACTTCTCAAGGACCTGAAGCGTCGTGGAATGCTCGAAGATACGCTCGTGGTTTGGGGAGGCGAGTTTGGCCGCCAGCCGACTGCGGAGTATGCTCATGGCACCGGGCGTGATCACAACAGCTATGGCTTCACGATGTGGATGGCCGGTGGTGGAGTGAAGGGTGGTGTCTCTGTGGGTCAGACTGACGAATTGGGTTCCACGGCAGTGGATAACCGCTATCACGTGAAGAATCTTCACGCGACCATTCTGAGCCTGATGGGGCTCAACCCTGACAACCTCAGTTACTTCTTCGGTGGACTCGACCACACTCTCGTTGGTGTCGAAGGTGCGGAGCCGATACACGAAATTATGGGCTAGCCCGCTGCTTTAGCCGTTCCACTCAAAGATGACGGGCTTTTCGACGTCGGGATGAATGCTGCGGTGCACCGGGCAGGTCAGGGCCGCTCTCTCGATGATTTCGCGTTGGGGATGATCTCCGGGCAGCGGAATCGAGATGCGAGTCATTAGCCTGGCGATACTTCTCGGAGGTTCAGCAGTCATGTGCTTTTCAACGCGTACTACAGTTCCGGTCAGGTCCACTTCGTGCCTTTGAGTGAGAATGGCCATGGTGGTCATCATGCAGGTGCCAAGGGCCGTTGCGACCAGGTCGGTGGGAGAGTAGCGGGCACCCTGCCCATGATTGTCCGCCGGTGCGTCAGTTTCCAACACGGACTGGGAGGGGCCGTGGGTGGCCGCGCAGCGGAGATTGCCTTCGTATATAGCGGTAATTTCGACCATGGCGTTTTTTGGTTCTATGGTTCGATCACGCGACCGGTGAGGTTACCTTTCAGCGTGATTCCTTCGTCATTGAAGATGTTCGCGTAGATTTCGAGATCGCGATTAAAATAAGCGGTGGGTTTGCCGTTCACCTTGTTAGCAGAGAGACTCACGGCCTGATAAAACTGTCCTCCGATCGTGATTACTACCCCGGAAATAGCCACTGGGAAGCGGGTCTCAGGTACTGAGTAGGTGATCTTTTTGCCAATGAACCAAGTCGCTTCGGTGGGGGGCTCGGTAATCGTGGCCTCGGCCTCGTTGAGGACAACCACCTTGTAGCCAGCGAATGCATATTTGCCGGGGCCAAAGCAACTGACCACGACTATTAGGGTGATGAACACGGCAGCCACGATGATGCCGATCCCTGAGAGGCAGCCGCAGAACCCGCTGCAGCCACTTCTTTTTTTGATTGGTTCATAAGGGTCGGTCGGGTGGCTGCGGCCTTTCTTGGTGCGCCTGCCATCTGGATCCCGGGTGTAGGTCGGGCCAAGGGTGGACTGGTCGAGTAGATCCGGATCCGGGGGCGGTGGAGCTTTGATCCCTTCCGGTAGCTCGTCCGTTTTACGGTCTTCAGGGGATTTGGAGGAATCGTCGCTGGAATCGCTCATGAAGTCGGGCATTATCAGATACGGAAAAAAAGGGAGGATGCAAAGTGATTCCCAACCTGATTTTGCCATGGATTTCGATGTCGTCATTCCCGTTCGCAACCGAATTGCTCCCTTGCAGAGGGCAATCCAGTCAGTGCTGGAACAGGAACTGGCCGCCAGTCGTATTATCATTGTGGATGATGCTTCGACGATTGATCTCAGTAAGGTCAGGGAGTGGGCGATCAAGGCAGGTTGCCGCTGGAAACGACTCGGAAGAAATGGTGGACCTGCCGAAGCCCGCAACCGGGGTGTTGACGAGGGGGAGAGTCGCTGGATCGCCTTCCTCGATTCCGATGACACTTGGTCGCGCGGAAAATTGAGTCTGCAGGCGGAGTGGATCGCCGGGAATCCTGAGTCCCGAATATCTCAGGTAAGAGAACGGTGGATTCGTGAGGGTAATGAAGTGAAAAAGCCGTCACATTGGGAGCAGCGCGAGGGCGATCTTTTCGAGCAGTCGTGTCAGCGGTGTTCCATCGGCTCCTCTTGCGTTGCTATTCGAAGAGATTTGTGGGTAGAAACCGGTGGTTTTGACGCCCGTTATCGAGTTTGCGAGGACTACCAGCTTTGGCTTAGGATTGCAAAATCTGAACCGGTCGGTCTCGTTCCCGGTTTGCCCCAAGTTGATAAACACGGTGGTCACGCAGATCAGCTGTCCAGCTTGGTTCCAGCCATGGACCGGTTTCGCGTTCTGGCTTTGCTGGAGTTGATGGCAGAATCCGGATTGTCGTTGGAGCAACGAGCCACAGCCTGCTCAGTGGTAAAAGAGAAAGCAAGAATTCTGGCTGATGGTGCGGCAAAGCGGGGAATGATCCATAGAGCGGAGTTGTATGCCACAATTGATACTCTTGACCTTGGGGGTGCGGCGTCATCACTTCGTGCCGTCGCATCGACATTGTGGGAAGAAGTTCTCAGCGGGTGACAACCGATGCGTGGATGAGCAGCGTATTCACACTGCCATGTCTGAATTTAAGACGGTCATACACTGGTTCCGCCGCGATCTACGATTGACTGACAATACAGCACTCTCGGCAGCGGTTGCCGCGTCCGAGCAGGTTGTTCCATTATATGTCGTCAGCGACTGGAGTGGCAACCACCGGTGGACTGGAGCCAAGCGACAGGCGTTTCTATCAGGCTGCCTGGAGTCGTTGGCAGGGAATGTTTCTCACCTTGGCGGGAAGTTGGTTTTTCGCAGAGGTGACCCGCTCAAAGAATTGGCGACGTTGATAGAGGAGACCGGTGCGGAAGCAGTCTTCGTCAATCAGGACCCAGACCCCTTTGGTAGCGGTGTCGAGGCCAAGCTTGAGGAGTTTTGTTCCAGGATCAATGTGGCCCTGCGAAGCTTTCAGGATGTGGTCCTTCACAATGGAGATGAAGTTCTGACTGGGAGCGGCACTCCATATCGTGTCTTTACTCCCTATTTCAGAAGGTGGGAGGGAATCGCGAAACCCCGCATAGTAGATAAAGTTGAGCGGTTAAAGACTCCTGACGGAATCCCCTCCGATGGGTGCCCCACAGTCAGGGAATGGGGGCTTACCTTGGATCGTCCGCTTGCGATCGCTCCCGGTGAGAGGGCCGGCAGAGACCGAATGAAGTCTACCATCGCCGAGCGTCTCGGAAAATATCTCGAGCATCGCAACTTTCCGGCCGAGGATGCAACCTCCCGACTGGGCGCAGATCTGAGGTGGGGGACCATCTCAGTGAGAGAACTGTATCATCGGGCTGAACAGGCGAGGTCTGATGCGAGAGAAAAAGCTGTGCGCGATTCCTTTGGAGAATTCCTGCGCCAGCTGGCTTGGCGGGATTTTTTCATGGCGATTATGCATCACTACCCGGAGGTCCTCGAATTCGAGCTTAACCCGGCCTGGCGGGGACTGGAGTGGGACGATCCGGAAAAGGACGGGCGTCTGGCGAAATGGCAGAAGGGGCAAACCGGCTTCCCCATTGTCGACGCAGGAATGCGCCAACTGGTGGAGACCGGGTTTATGCACAACCGGGTGCGGATGATTACCGCCATGTTCCTGACCAAGGACCTGCATCTCGACTGGCGATTGGGAGAATCATTTTTTCTTCAACACCTGTTGGATGGCGAGATCGCTTGCAATAACGGCGGTTGGCAGTGGTCGGCCGGAACCGGAGCAGACGCGGCTCCCTACTTCCGGATCCAAAATCCTTGGACTCAGACGGCGCGATACGATCCCGATGGGGCCTACATTCGGAAATGGGTCCCGGAGTTGGCTAAGATTGACGTCAAGGCGCTGGCGAAAGCACCCTCACCCGGTCAGTCAGTGGCGCCGGGATACCCTGCTCCCATTGTAGATCACGGGCGGGAGCGTGAGGAAACCCTGAGGCGGTTCAAAGTTCGGAAAGAAGCGGCGACTGTCTGAGACCATTTAGGTACATTTTGGGCGTAAATTTCTCCGATTCTTCATTTTCCTTCTTCGATTCTTATCTACAGTGGTTCCCGTGAGCACCACATATCAGGTTTTTGCCCGGAAATACCGCCCCCGCACTTTCGAAGACGTGCTTGGGCAGGACCATGTCGTTCAGACGCTGCGAAATGCGATAGCGCAGGACCGACTCGCCCATGCCTATTTGTTCGTAGGGCCGCGGGGTACTGGAAAAACATCTACTGCCCGTATCCTAGCGAAGGCTCTGAATTGCCCGAATGGCCCGACCGCCGAGTTCGATCCTGATGACCCGGTTTGCCTGGAGATTGCCGAGGGTAACAGTCTTGACGTTCTGGAGATCGATGGTGCCTCCAACAACGGCGTTGATCAGGTTCGTGAACTCCGTGACACGGTAAAGTTTGCGCCCAGCTCCGGCCAGTTTAAGATCTATTACATCGATGAAGTGCATATGCTCACAACGGCGGCGTTCAATGCTTTGCTAAAAACACTGGAAGAGCCGCCGCCTCATGTGAAGTTCATCTTTGCGACGACAGAACCACAGAAGATTCTCCCGACGATTATCAGCCGATGCCAGCGATTCGATCTGCGCCGGATTCCAACCGATGTCATTGCCAAGCATCTTCAGTTTATTTCCACGGAAGAGGGGATTGAGCTTTCGGGAGCGGCCGCATTTGCGATTGCCAAGGGCGCTGAGGGCGGCATGCGGGATGCTCAATCAATGCTGGATCAGCTGGTCGCTTTCTGTGGGAATAAGATCGAGGAGAGTAATGTGCTGGAGATCTTCGGGTTTAACTCCGGAGAAGCTATTTCAGAACTGGCGAGCCAAATCCTTAATCGTGACAGTTCCGGTGCGCTCGAGACAATTCATGTCCATAGAGAAGGAGGAAAAGATCTGTCCAAGCTGTTGGGGGATCTGATCAGCCACTTTCGGGGCGTCCTGGTGACCAAAGTGGATCCAAATGGAGGTAGTGGCGAGATGTCAGCTGAAATTCGTGAGGCGGTGAAAAGTCAGTCGGAGAATGTCGACACGCAAAGATTGCTTAAAGTAATTGATCTCCTGGCGGAGACGGATGCCAGGATGAAGTGGGCTCCGAATAAGAAGCTGCATTTCGAGATTGGTGTTATCAAATCCATCCAGGCCATGGAGGAGGCATCAATCGATGACGTCATTTCATTGATCTCATCGGCGGCGAGCGCCGCGGGAGACATCCCGACGGCACCTGTGTCGACAGCACGCGCCCAGAAACCTGTGACTGAGACCGTTCAGCCTGCCGTTATGGAAAAAACGGCGACGACCCCTGAGACGCCCGTCTCTCAGTCCAAGGATGTGATTCCCAGTCCGGAAGCGTCATCACCAGAACCCGATCCGGCAGTTCCTGCCGCAGCCTCTGCCGTTGCACCGCTCTCCGGGGAACTACTCTGGAATGCTGCGAGAACCGCTTTGATCGAAGAAAAGCCGCTCTTTGATACCTGGTTGAGTGCGGCACAGTTTGTAAGCCACGAAGGTGCTGAGTTTGTCATCGGTTTCGCTCGTGCACAGGCATTCTTTCGTGACTCTCTCAGTCGCTACGAGGATGATATCCAGCAATGTGTTGCGAAGCACGCGGGAGCTCAAATTAACTTGGCGATCAACGTTTGCGATGATCTTCAGGCTGTCGAACGGGAGATTGAAAATGAGGAGGAAGGGGCGCCGTCCCCAGAAGTGGCTCTATCGGAGGAGCATTCTGCTTCTCAGCCGGAATCCGTAGCTGCGGCTCCAAAACCCGACTCGGAAGGCAATTTTAAAGACGATCCATTGATCAAAGAGGCGCTGTCCGCCTTTGAAGCCAAAGTTATTAAATCTTAAATCCTAACAACCTGACTTATGAACATCGCAAAGATGATGAAACAAGCCCAGCAGATGCAAAAGAAGATGGGCGAAATGCAGGCTGAACTGGCCGAGAAGCAATTTGAATCCAGCGTCGGTGGAGGTAAGGTGACGGTCGTTGCAAACGGTGCTGGCGATGTGGTCTCTATCAAGATTGACCCTGCCGTGGTTGATCCTGATGACGTTGAAATGCTGGAAGATCTCGTTCTTACCGGCGTCAAGCAGGCTATCGAACAGGGCAAGGCTGAAAGTCAGGCCGAGATGGGTAAACTGACCGCAGGGCTAGGGTTGCCTCCGGGGATGGGTTTCTAGTCCATTCTGGTTCAGATTAAATTCAAAGGGCGATCGAACCGGTCGCCTTTTTTGTGTGGCAACTACACAAACCTGTCCTTGCTGCGCCTCAGTTTATCGGGATTTTAGCGATATGTTTGCCGTCGTTGTCACCATCGAAGCCGCTGCCGGAAAAGAAAAAGAGCTCATCAAGGCTCTGCAAGGAAATGCGGATCACAGTCGCACCGAGGCGGGTTGTCTGACCTGGGAATGGTCATGTCATGTCGAAGACGCTTCCCGTTTTGCCATCTACGAACTCTACACCAGCCGCGAGGCATTCCTGAAACATAAAAGCAGTGATCATTTTGCAGCTTGGGTGGAAGCAAGCACTCCTTGCATTAAAGAGAAAGTGGCGGGCCAGTATGATGTGGTTGGTAAGGATCCGCGGGTCACACTTCCTGGAGCCTAGGTTGCTTCTTTGAAGACGTAGCTGATGCCAAGGTGTTTCGAGATCACCGAGAAGTGTTCATGGGGTCGAAATGGTTTGGCGACAAAGTCCGAACAACCGGCGTCCACGTCGAGGAGTCGGGCTTGCTCAAGAGCATAGGCAGCCAGAGAAACAATGATAGGATCATTATCGCTGCCCTTTTTCACCGGGAAGTTCTTATCTATGAGAATAAGGTGAGGATTCCATTCAGACCATTTCTCAATCGCTTTCCGGTCGTTTTTGGCTTCGGGGAGGGTGAGGCCCGCCTTACTGAGGATCTTTTTCAGAAGCAACCTGTTGGTCGGCTGACCCTCGGTAATGAGAATGCGAATTTCCTCCTCGGGGGCCCTCTGATCCATCGATGCGTTGAGTTTTGGTTTTGTCGAGGGCAATGCTCAGTTCGGTTTCAGCCGCCTTTATTGGAGCGAGTTCATTGCATTCGATATGAAAGTGGAAGGGGGTTCTCCAAAATTAGATTCAACCGTCATATCACCTCCCAGTAGCTGGATGAAGTTGCAGGCGATGGGAAGGCCAAGGCCGGTCCCCTCAGAAAAGCGGCGTCCGGTTTCTGTCTTGGTGAAGCGCTTGAATAGCTTTGGGATTTCCTCTTCAGTGATTCCGCATCCGGTGTCGCAAACTTCGATTTCAATGCGCACTTTGCGACTCACATGGCGGTCCACCTCAGTGGGGCAGGAAACTGCAATCGCTTTTGATCGAGAGACTGTCGGCTTCCTGTGCCGCGAACTTGATCGCGTTGCCGATGAAGTTGATCAGGAATTGGCGCAGGTCATTGCAATCTCTCGCCAGAATCCTGACAGCAGGCTGATTGAGCGAACCACTGACGCTCCTTGCTCTTCAATGATGATTAGGCCGGTTGTGGTCCCGGCTGAGCTTTGATTCGAAACGTTACCCGGCCTTCGCGACCTCTTCGACAGTACCTTTCTCTTTTAGTCCGTTGATGTATTCGTCGATGGCTTTGGCTTTGTGCTCGGCGACATACCTTTCAGCAAGACCTTCTATTTCAGAACGGGGAATCGGTTCCGGATTCTTTCGGTCGGTGACCTTGAAGAGGTGGAAGCCGTAGTGGGTTGCCACGATCGGACTGATTTCACCGATGTTCATAGAGAAAGTAATTGCTTCGACCTCCGGCATGGTTTCCCCCTGGCGCATGAATCCCAGATCGATCTCGCGGTCCTCTTCGGAGCCGTGCTCGCGAGCGGCTTTGTCGAAGTCTTTGCCGTCGAGCAGTTCCTGGCGAACGCCGCGCAGGGCGATGTAGGCTTCTTTGGCAGCGTCCTGACTGGATGGCTCGATAAAAATCTGGCTGACGCGGACCTGCTCCTCCGACAAGTAGGATTCGATATTCTCTTGGTAGTAAGCCTCGAGATCTTCATCGGTCGGATCTGCTTCCTCGTCGAGTTCGTCTTCGAGGAGCCTGTCGATCATGAGGCTGCTCTTGAGCTTGCGCTTTATGACGGATACGTCGCCGGCGTTAAAGCCGGTGTTATCGTAAAAATTCTGTTCCCCCCCATGTTCGGCGATGACTTCATTGAAGCGGGCCTCAACAGCAGATTCTTCAACTTCGCCGTAACGGGAAATAGATTCTTGTTCGAGAAGAGTGCGGCTGATGACGTTCTCGAGGGAAAGCTTGCGGATTTCCTCATCGCGATCGCAGCAAACGGTCTCGCCGATGCTTTCGTAGTGATCTTTGATGGACTCGAATTCGTCTTCGAAGACCTGGTCTCCGATGTGTTCGCCGTTGATGTTGTAGGCCATTTGGAAAGGTGAAACAGATTCTGTTTTCCTGCAAATACCTAAAACACGCGTGAACGTCATCGGAAATTGAGACTGGGCGGATCAAACAGGGTTGAATCCACGGAAAAAGCGGGGACGTTGCCCCCGTCATGTCATCCGCACGTAAGGCATTTATTCTCGGCGCGGGGCTGGGCACCAGGCTGCGACCGCTCACGCAGTCTCTGCCGAAACCGCTGGTGCCGATCTGGAACCAACCACTGATCAGTTTTGGATTCGACCACCTGATTGCCGACCTCGAGATCGAAGAGTTCATGGTGAACACTCACCACTGCGCGGAAGCCTATCATACCGCTTTCCCCGGTGGCATCTATCGGGATCGCTCGCTTAGTTTTCGGCATGAGACGGTCCTGCTGGATACAGCGGGTGGAATTGATAACATCCGTGATTGGCTTCCGGAAGATGAGTCCTTCGTGGTCTACAACGGCGATATCCTGACTGACCTGCCACTCAGATCTGCATGGAATCATCATTGCAGTTCCTGCAACCTCGCAACGCTCGTCTTGCGTTCGAAGGGTGACGAATTGCGTGTTGGCTTCGACGAAACCAGTGGAGAGGTGGTTGACTTGCGCGGTCAGTTACGGCCAGATTGGGCGGCGCGCTATCAGTTTACGGGGATCTATTTTGTTTCTCCCGAATTTTTGGACTTCATCCGTCCCGGAAAGATTGAGTCTGTGGTGCTCTGCTTCCTGGAAGCGATTCGCCAAGGTGAAAAGATCGGCGGGGTCCTCGCAGACAGCGGCTCGTGGAGTGATTTGGGAGAACGCGAAGCTTACCTTGATGCATTGGCCTTGGCGGGAAATGGATTTCCCGCATATGCCTCTCCGGATAGTCTATCCAGAATCTCAAGCTCCGCCGTGGTCGCGGATTCCGCGGAAATTGATGATATTTCTGTGATCGGAGATGGTGCTGTCATCGGGGCCGGCTCGCAGATTACCGAGAGTATTATCTGGGAACGCGCTCAGGTGGATGCGGGGGCTAAGTTGGAGCGGGCTGTAGTAACTGGTGCGAAAGCTGGGGGAGATCTGAAGGGGAAGGGCCTGTGAAGGACTAGTAGAAGGCTCGATGGTGGTGCGAGTGTGATTCCAAGGGGAAAAAAACACTGATTTTCCATTAATTGGATGGTATCTCCATGCGTCATAAATACTGTGACTTCAGAGTGATTTGGGCATACCATTTACTAACACCCCTTAATTAGTGGAAAAGATCGACATACCCAAGCGGACGGTTTACCGGCTATCTTTATACCAACGCTGTCTCCAGAAGTTCCTGGAGCAGGGGGTGGCTACTGTTTCGTCTGGCGATCTGGCGACCGCTGCTGGGGTGAAATCGACCCAGTTGCGCAAAGATCTTGGTTACGTGGGGCAGTTTGGAACCCGGGGCCTTGGCTACAGTGTGGAGACACTTTCTGCCGCGATTTCCGGAGTGATGGGGCTCTCAATGCTCCAGCCGGTGGTTCTGGTTGGTGTGGGTAACCTAGGAGCGGCATTGATTCGCTACGGTGGCTTCCGAAAGGAGGGATTTGAAATCATCGCTGCTTTTGACGCAGTGCCCGCTAACGTGAAAGGGCCTACCGAAGAGATGGGCGTGCCGGTGCACCACGTCTCGGCCCTGAGTGAGTATGTGAAGGAGCATGCCGTCCGCGTTGGAATCGTCGCTGTGCCCGAGTCCGCCGGGCAGGAAGTGGCCGAGACCCTAGTAAATTCTGGCGTCCAAGCTATCCTGAACTTCTCGCCAGCCGTGCTTAACGTCCCCGAGGAAGTGGTTGTCAATCATGTCGACCTCGCCGCGGAACTGGGTAGTCTCGGTTTCTTTATTAACTAGGGATCTTTCCGGCGTCTCTTCTGAGAATTTTGCGGTGGCTGACCCTCCCCGGTATGGAATCGTTTCAGTTAGAGCATCCGTTTTCCCTCACTGATACGCTGAAGTCCGGCCAGCTATTCCATTGGGAACCGCTGCGACGAGAAGGCATTGACGGTTTTGCAGGATGTATCGGAAGCGCACCACCTTCATGGATTGCTCAAACCAGCGCGGATCAAGTTGTCCTGGATGGACCTGATGCGGGCGAGGTGATTCGCTACTTTGGGTTGGATCAGGATTTAGCAGCAATTCACGACTCCTTTCCCCGTGAAGATGAGGTATTGGAAGAGGCAATGGCCTATTGCCCTGGAATTCGATTGGCGAGGCAGCCTTTGTGGGAGTGCCTCGCGACGTTTATCACATCTTCACTTAAGCAAGTCGCTCATATTCGAGCCATATCGCTTACTCTAAGAAGAAGTTATGGTATTGAATATCAATTGAATGGAAAGAGTTTTTACACCTATCCGTCACCAGAGGTTATGCAGTCGGTTGGGGAGGACAACCTGAGGAAATGTGCGCTCGGTTACCGGGCCAAATCGCTGGATCTGGCCGCGAAAGCGATCGCATCCGGTGAAATAAATCTGTCCGCTGTGGAAAAAGAGCTTTCTGAGTGCGACGCAAGAGTCGAATTGACCAGACTTCATGGTGTCGGGGAAAAAATCGCAAATTGTGCCCTCCTTTTCGGGACAGGGCGGTGGGGGGCTTTCCCGATTGATATCTGGATTGAGCGAATTTTAAGAGATCACTATCGCAAGCGTTTAAAGGGGGATCGATTGCAGGCATGGGCTGTAAAATATTTCGGGAGGAACGCTGGCTACGCGCAGCAATACCTCTTTCATTTTGCACGAAAAACGCTTTAGTTGATGCCGATCAGGCATGTCAGAACAGCAGAAATTTTTTGCCAGCGTGTCCGGGGCATTGATCGCTCACGTGCTTCTCTTTGTGGTCGTGTTCCTGCTTCTGAGCACCGGTAGTGTTGGCTCGGCCAGTCTGAATCCTTCGAGACCGGAGGAAGGGCCCAAGGAGGTCGTTATCGATATCAGTGAGCTGATGGAGCGGTTTAAAGTTGAGCCTCCGATGCAAGAGCCCGAACCGGCCCCGGTCTTGAGCCGTCCGTTCATGAGCACGGACACGAATCGCCCGGAGGCGGAAGCTCCTGAAAATGCGATGTTTGAATCCGACCGCCACACGACGGCGGCCAGTGAGTTGGCGCCGGATCCGAATCGGCCCCTGCGCGACGGGCCGACCCTTGCAGGTGACGATCGTTTTGACATAGTCGAGCTGGAGACCCGCGAATACACTGACGGGGAAATCAGCCAACCGGCTTTGATGGCTTCGGCTCTTTCCCAAGCCACGCAAGCCCGAATTTCCGAGGTAACGCCCGCGAATGCCGGTTTCAGCGCTGAGATTGAAGGGGAAGACCTTCCCAATCCGGAGTCGCGGGGCGGCGAGGATGCAGAGAATTCTGAAGGGGCCGGTGAAGAACCGGTTGAGGAGATTGCCGACAGAACGAGGCGCCCCGACGGGTCGATCGAGGCCTCTGACAATGTTGAGGAAACCATGCAGAACACATTCGTGGACCCCAACGGCGATCCGAATGCTTCGGTCCGAAAGATGTTCGAGGAAGGTGAAAATCAGTTTGCCGCCGAAAGCGAAAAGGAAGCCGCGATTGGCACCAGGGCGGATCCTGACCAGGAGAAGACGATGGCCTCAGGTAAAGTGGGGAATGAAGGCGAGGTTGAATCCAACTCGGAATCAAAGGCTAGCAAGGAACAAATCCAGGAAATGGCCGAAGCCGCCGATGACGGTATTTTTGTGGAAGGCTACAATCGTGAGCGGCTGCAAAGCCGGAGCAATGGGACGGTGAGTAACATTGGCGACAATGCGGTTGATGCCGAGGAAACCCCCGTCGGCAAATATAAGAAGCAGGTGCACGATGCGATCGGGAAAATGTGGTATCGCTATCTCGGCAGGAACAAGGGCAACGTGACCTGGGGGGTGTTGAAGCTGGAAATGCGCGTCGACACGCACGGCAAGGTGCACGATTTGCGAGTGGTGAAGAACGAAGCCAACACGCTCATGGTTGAGTTTTCGCTGCAGGCGGTTATTGATGCCAATATACCACCTATGCCCACAGAGGTGGAGGAAATCCTTGGTATCGGAGGGCTCGATCTCGACTACGATTTTATTATTTACTAACCGATTACTATGCCGGAACCGACTGCGAACGAACAGGTGTGGAATTTCCTAATCTCTGGCGGGGTATTTATGGCGTTTATCGCCGCCTGTTCTTTTCTGGGGATAGCAGTGAGTATTCACCGGGCTTTGACCTTGAAGTGGTCATCTGTGATTCCAGCGGACTTGCACACAATGCTTCATCGCTGCGACGAGATCTTTGAAAACGGTCAGGCTTCCCGCCTTCTCGAAACACTTCGTGCCAGCGAAAGCCCAATCGGGCGAATTGGCAGGGTAGCTCTCTCCCCGGACTTCGAGACGCGTGATTCTGCTGCTGAAGCGGTCGAAGCCACGGCCAAGGAACAGATGGTGAACCTTGAAAAAGGCATGGGTGTGCTGGAGGTGGTCATCACCATTGCACCGCTTCTCGGGCTTCTTGGAACTGTCAGTGGACTGGTCAGCGTGTTTGCCACCCTCGGTGCCTCCGGAGGCGATGTGACCGATCCTTCCCAGATCGCTGCCGGGATCTCGGTCGCTTTGAATACGACGATCGCCGGGCTGGTTGTGGCGGTGATCACCGTGATCCTGCACTCCTTCTTTATTCGGCGTCTTGAGCGTGCTGCGGCTCGGATCGAGGTGATTGCCGGTCACCTCTTGACTGAGTTTTACAAGTATGGCGGACCGGCCATTTATGACGTTGAGGCGGCTAGCGCCGAGGTTGCCTTGTCGACTGCTGACGAAACGCTCGTCGCAGCGACCGAGCAGACGGGACGTGAAGTGGAAGAAAGCGACTATCCCCCGTGAATATTTACCAAAAGAAACGAGCCAAACCGACAGTACCGATCATCACCCTGATCGATATTCTTGCGATCCTGCTCATCTTTTTTATCGTTACTACGACCTTCAAGAAAAAGGAGTCGTTGGTGAAGGTGAACCTTCCAAAGTCCTCCGAAATGGCGTCCGAAGGAAAGATCACCGACCGGGTGGCCCTTTCCCTTAGTAAGGACGGGCAGGTTTCGCTGGGGGACCGGGTGGTTCCAATGGCTTCCCTGCCTGCTGTGCTGACACGGTTCAAGAAGTCCGGGGAAGGTGAGTTGGAGCTCAAGGCTGACGAAGGGGCTCCCCTTGGACTTATCGTTGAAGTCTGGGATGCCGCGACCAAGGCGGGACTGGAGATCAGCGATCTACCGCTTCGCGTTTTGCTCGACGAGTGAGGTTTTTCATTGCCGACTTCAAAGATGGGGTAAGGTAGGCTGGCAGTTTTCCCTATGATTCGCAAGATTGTATTCTATCCAGATCCGGTGCTCCGGAAAGTCGGCGAACCTGTAACCGAAGTAACCGACGAAATTCGGGAGTTGGCCTCCGATATGCTGGAAACAATGTATGATGCCAACGGTGTCGGGCTGGCTGCTCAGCAGGTAGGGGAAGCGTTGCAGTTGGCTATCGTCGACGTGTCCCACGATCCTGAATGCATCAGCTACCTTCGGGTGAACGGGGAAGACACAACGCTTGAGGAAGTCAGCCCTCTGATTTTCATCAATCCGGAACTTGAGCTGCTCGGCACCAAAGGCACGGATGTGGAGGGTTGTCTCTCTTTTCCGGATCTTCGGGGTGACATCACTCGTCCTTTTGAGGTGAAGGCGAGGGTGACGACACTGGATGGAGATCGACTGGTCATTGAGACAGACGGTCTTTTTGCACGGGCGATTCAGCATGAAACCGATCACCTTCTCGGGAAGCTTTTTATCGATCGCATGTCCACCGCGAAGAAGATGGCAATCAAGCGGGTCTTGAAGGAGATGCAGGCCCAGTTCAAGGGCTGAGGCTCCACCCTCCGTGGGATGAAAGAAGCGCTTTCTACTTTTCTAAAAGGTGCTGCGATGGGTGCAGCGAACGTTATTCCGGGTGTCTCCGGCGGTACTGTGGCCTTCATAACCGGAATTTATGAACGGCTCATCAATGCCATCACGGGCTTCGGGATTGAGGCGTTGAAGCACCTGTTAAGAAAGGAATTTCGCGCCTTCGCTGAAAAAGTGGACTTCTTTTTTCTGCTGTGGCTCGGGTCCGGAGCTGTGATCAGCATTGTAAGCCTGGCAAAACTTTTGGGATATCTTTTCGATTATCATGCTGTGATGGTTTGGGCCTTTTTCTTTGGGCTGATTCTGGCTTCGATTATTTTTGTCGGTAAGCAGGTAAAACGCTGGAGCCTCGGTGCAATTATCGGGTGCCTTATTGGAGCGGCGGTTGCAGTGACCGTTGCCTTATTAAAGCCGGCGTCGGAGAACGATGCCGTCTGGTATGTTCTGATCTGCGGTGTCGTAGCAATGGCCAGCATGATTATTCCGGGTCTGTCAGGGTCATTTGTCCTGCTTTTGATGGGGAACTATTCGCTGATTATGATCGAATCCGTTTCGCTCCTTTCGAGTGGGGATCTCTCTGCTCTGAGGATTCTGATTCCTGTTGCAACAGGTGCCGTGATTGGAGTATTGGCACTGAGTCGTATCCTTTCCTGGGTGTTCCGAAAGTTTCACGATGAAGCGGTGGCATTGCTGACGGGCTTCGTAGCGGGATCGCTGCTGATTATTTGGCCATGGAAAGACGAAGTAATTCAGACCCTTCAAGCTGCGGGCAAGACTAAGGAAAAGGTGGTTGGGTATGAGTGGTATCTGCCGGAACTTAGCCCTCATAACCTCGTGGCAGTCGCTTTCATTGCGGTCGGATTTGTTGCGGTTTGGCTGATGGAGACTTCCGGGAAAAATGGCCAAAGAGGTAAGGCTGCAGAACCCGCTTCCGAGTAGGTCGGATCTTTTGCGGGGATTGTTGGAAGATAGAACGCTGGGAAGGCAGACTGCCTCATTGCCCGATCGTTGGAGCAGGTCTACTATGCTCCAATGTGGAACGTGCTCCAGCATCAGTGCACAGGTGCAAAGATAGCATCGTTCTTGGATCTTCTAAGATCGGTTTTGCCAGTGGCTCGGTGGCCTTTTTAGGTCTCCCGTCTTTAGGAAGGTCAGGTGATCTTGATTTCGAAAGGCGTTAAGGGTTGATATCTCAAAACGCGGAAAGGCAAAATGGCGGTTTTTATCCAATGTTGTTGGTCCCGGAAAAAAGCCGGGCAGGGCGAATCAAAGAGAAATGAACAAAGTTATACAATTGCTGCTCCGCAATCCGGAGTCCACAGCTGTGGAGAGGCGCCATGTATTGTTTTATTTCGTCAGCTCTGTTGGCGTTCCCCTTGTTAGTTTCTGTTTTGCTGCCCCAAGACATTGCGCATGCTTATAGATGGATCGGTGTTTTGGCCGTCGCATCCGTCGTCTACGCGTGGCGTTACATGTATTATTCTCTCAACAGGAGAATGGGTTCAAAGAGAAACTGGCTCAACCTAGCGATGCTCTATGTAGCTCTGTTGCCGTTTGTTTATCTCTCAACCGGCCTCTCGCCTGATGGAAGTAGGCTTCCGATTTCTCGCTGGATTGGCGACCCGATCTGGTGCTTCCTTGTCCCGACAATATCATTCTATTTTGGAGGGATTCGGAGGCATAACTTTCCAGTGAGGTCAGAGCGTGTCGTGCACGGGATAACTCTCTGGTCGAGGCGTTTGTTTGCCTTCCCGCTTGGACGTTTATCTGGCTTTTTGTTCAGAT
Source organism: Verrucomicrobiota bacterium (assembly GCA_002862135.1). Lineage (GTDB taxonomy): Bacteria > Verrucomicrobiota > Verrucomicrobiia > Verrucomicrobiales > DEV007 > Arctic95D-9. The sequence goes on from PKCI01000108.1 coordinate 16,138, forward strand.
GAAGATCGGCTGGATCTCGGTCTGAGTGATCAGCCCGTGAGCGACAATTTTCACGGGATGCGTATCAAACCGCCGCATGGTTAGATCACAACTGCTCAGGTCCTTGGAGGAGTTGGTCGACGCGCTGAAGCAATCGTCCCGCGGCGCCACCATCCAAAATTCGGTGGTCAAAGCTAAGGATGAACTTGCTTTCGATCTTCGGCACAAACGCCCCTTTTTCTTCATCCCAGATTGGGGTTGGCCGGCCGGCCATGAGGCCGAGAACCAGGTTCTGTTCCGGAAGAGGAATAGGTGTTGCATTGGTGATACCAAACGGCCCAACGTTGGTCACTGTGGCAATCCCGGCACCAGTGGCTTCGGTCGGTAGTCGACGCTCCTGACCGCGCTTGACAAGCTCTTCGTAGGGCTCGCGCATTTCGGAGAGTGTTTTCTGATCCACCTTACGAATGACTGGAACCAGCACGCCGTCCTCGACCTCCACAGCAAAACCAATATCGATGGCATTGGGGTGGATGATTCGGTTACCGATGAGGCGGCCTGCTACGGCCGTATTTTCAGAGATCGCGATCGCAAGGGCACGCATCGCGTAGAGGGTCACGCCGGGCTTCTCGGTTAGTGACTTCCGGTGAGCGAGAACCGCATCCATGATGATAGGAACAGTGACGGTTGCGAGCGGGCGGGTCCAGCTTCGGCGCATCGAATCTGCTACCGCAATGCGCATCGGGGATGCATCGGTCATTTTGTGATCCTCTAGCTCGCTGATAAATTTCTCGAAGTCTTCAACCGTAACACGGCCTCCGGCTCCACTGCCGGGAAGACCGGCAAGGTCGGCGGCATTGAGTCCCAGTTCGTCCATGCGGTGGCGCATGCGGGGGCTGAGATAAACTGTAGAACGAATCGGAACGGGAAGTCCACTATCGACCGTGGGTTTCACGGACGGGGCTGCGTCGTGATCGATCACGTCGTCCTCATCGATTTTAAAGTGCAGGTTCTCAGTCTTGTCGACCTCCGAGTTTTCGGTGACCGGGGTGACGGCCCCGGTATCGCTTGGCTTGAGCAGGCCAGCTTTGGTGGCGTCTTCGTCGCTTGCTTCGATGTGAGCGAGGGTAGCGCCAACGGCATAGCTTTCGCCGGTTTTTGCCACGACATCAATAATGGTGCCGCTGCAGGGAGTGGTCACCTCCATCATTGCCTTGTCCGTTTCAACTTCAAAGATATCCTGATCCGCTTTGACCTTGTCTCCTTGGGAAAAAAGGATCTGCTGAACTGTGGCTTCAGCCATGGACTCGCCGAGTTGCGGCATCTGGATGGGAAAGCGGGGCATGGATGTTTTGAAAGGGTTGGGGTTGGCGATTCCTGCACGAAATGGCGTTCCAGCGGTTAACGGTCGACGTAATCTTGATATGGTGAAGAAAAATGAAGGCGCTGCAAGTATCGAGGCTCACAAAATCCTACGGTTCTGTTCCGGTTTTGAAAGGGGTTTCTCTGGAACTGGAGGGAGGTGAACGGGTCGCATTGATGGGGCCGTCGGGCTCCGGGAAAAGCACTTTATTGAATTGTATCGGTGGTATTGACCGCCCGGACGGTGGTTCCATCCAGGTGGGTGATATCCAGCTAGAGCAACTCGATGAGGAAGGGCGCTGCCACCTGCGTCGCGACACAGTGAGCACGGTGTTTCAGTTTTTTCACCTCCTGCCGACCCTGTCAGTTAGAGAAAACATCGAATTTCCGCTGCGGCTCCAAAACATAGACTCGAAGGAGCGTGGAGAACGGGTGACCAAATTGATCGAGGAGGTTGGTATCGAGAAACGCGCAGTGGCATTTCCTCATGAACTTAGCGGGGGTGAAATGCAGAGGGTCGCCATTGCGAGAGCGCTGACGATCCGACCGCGCTTGATTCTCGCCGATGAACCTACGGGCAATCTTGATTCGAGGACCGGCGAATCCATCCTCGATTTGCTCGAGTCTCTCAGTGATCACTACGAAATTGCCATGCTGGTGGTGACACACAGCCGTGAAGTGACCCGGATCTGCAGTAGAGTCGTGGAAATGCGGGACGGAGCCCTGTTGGAGGAGGTCACTGCTTGATTGCTAGATGACCGGCTCCCCGGACAGAGGTGACGCTACTGGCTGGCTTTGGTCGCGCATAGTGTGGAGACACTGGATGCGCGAGTGGAAGCTGACTGCAGTTTTGCTGCTCATCGTGGCGCTGGGAGTTGCTGTGTTCCTCTCGATTCGGCTTGCAAACAAAGCGGCTGTGTCAGGGTTCGGAATGTTTACCGAATCGCTGACAGGTCAGAGCGACTACTTGATTCGTCCGAAAGCCGGCGACATTCCGAATGAGTCCCTGTCGATACTTCGTCGAGAATTGGGAGGCATTCCGCTGGGTCTCTTTCCGGTATTCGAAATTTCGGGAACTATCAGTGGCGAAGAGACTGTGCTTCGTGTCATGGGGCTTGATCTCGTTGCTATGCAAAATGTGGCAAACTACTCGCAAGGAGTCGCCGCGCCGCAGTCGAATGCACGAGGTGACGATTCGGGTCCATCTTTCCTGGAACGCGGAGATTTGGTTTTCAGCGGTATGGCGTTTTCGGAGGCTCGGGAAATAGCTGTGGGAGAGACATTTATTCTGGTTCTCGGCGATCGCCGCATCGAGGTCGAGATGGGAGGTATTCTGCCCGAAAATCCCAACCTGCCTTCGATCCCTGAGAACCTGTTGTTAGTCGATCTTCCTGCCTTGCAGGAAATGAGTGGCAGGATAGGGGTTTCCCGGATTGAAGTGCGCTTTCCCAATGGGGAGTTCCGGAAAGGAATTGAGGAGGAAGCGGCGGCGAAATTGGCAGAAGTCGCCGAGGCCAACGACTGGTTGTTGGAGACGCCTGCGCAGCGAAAAGACTCGGTCACCCAAATGAGCGCCGCGTTTCGTCTCAATTTGACGATCCTCTCTGGTTTGGCGCTTTTGGTGGGCACTTACCTCATCATGCAGGCAATGGAAGCTGCGGTGATCAAGCGGCGGGCGGAGATGGCGGTGCTTCGATCGCTTGGGGTGACGCCGGCGGAAATTCGCAAAACCTGGTTATTGGAAGGGCTAGCAACGGGAGTGATCGGCAGCGCTCTGGGAGTCATGATCGGAATCGGGCTTGCCCAGGGAATGGTTGGAGCGATCGGCCGAACCGTAAACACGCTCTATTACGAAACCACGTCGAATGCAATTCGGCCTGAGCCGGGAGAGATCGCATTCTCGATGGGATTCGGTGTGCTGGCTAGTCTGGTAGCTGTGTTGGTCCCGGCGAGGGATGCGGCGATGACACCGCCTGCTCAAATGATGCGTCAGGGGTCACCCGGAGGTGGTCTGGTTCTTTTGAGAAAGCGGTGGCTGGGAGTCGTTCTGGTGCTGATCGGCTGGGCCAGTGCCATGTTGCCGCCCTGGATTTCCGTAAGCGGATCGATTGTTCCGGTGGGCGGGTATCTTGCTTCCGTTTTTGTGGTAGTTGGAGGGAGTATTCTCATCGGTGCCTTGTTCCGACCGGTGGCAAAGCTTCTTAAGTGGTTGGGACAAAAAGGTAGCGCGCTGCGGAATTATACGGCGAGTCACCTAGCGAAGCCAGCGGGTCGCCACTTGCTGACAGCAGCCGGGCTGGCGGTGGCGATCGGCATGTCAGCTGCAATGGGGATTCTCGTAGCGAGTTTCGAGAGCACCTTGACGGCCTGGATCGGGCAGATCCTGAAAGCTGACCTTTATGTTTCCGGCGGGGGCGCTTCGTCAGTGGAGAATCGTTCAACGCTTACCAAAGATACTTGGCAGCGAATCGAGGCCATGCCCGGTGTCGAGGGAGCTGATGTGCTGAATCAATATCGCATCATGATCGACGGCAAAGAGACGGTTTTGGGAGCTTCGGACTACAACGATGACCCGTCGAGAACCTTGAAAATGATCTGGCTGAACCCGCCGGCCGATACCAGCGAGAGAAATCTGCTCGGCCCTGAGGGCGATATCTATCCTTCATGGATCAGCGAGTCCTTCAGCAGACGCTTCTCCGTGGGCAAAGGGGATAGCCTTGAATTGCCGACTCCGGTTGGGGTCAAGGAGCTGCGGGTGAACGGAGTTTATGCCGATTACGGAAATGAAGCCGGTATGCTGGTGATGCATCGGAGTTTCACCCGCGAATGGTTCGGTGATGATGAGGTGACTCAGATGGCACTTTACCTCCGTGAAGGAGAGGATGCGGAACGCGTTGCTGAGGCCGTTCGCGGTGAGTTTCCATCGTTGCAGGTGAGGACAAATGCCAGACTGCGCGAAGATTCGCTCCGCATTTTTCACCAGACCTTTGCCGTGACCTACGCGCTGGAAGGAATTGCGGTTTTGATTGCGGTGTCAGGATTGGGGCTGGCACTGGCTGGATTATTGATTGAGAGAAAATCAGAGCTTACCACCTTGAAGTCGCTCGGGGCAACACGGAGGGAAATAGCATCCGGTGCCATGACCGAAGGGCTCGGAATCGCGGTGGTTGGAATGGCAGGCGGATTGTCGATGAGTTTTGTGCTGGGTTGGATCCTGATTGATGTGATCAATCCGCAAAGCTTCGGATGGACTCTGACCTATCGGGTGCCCTGGAGCATGTTCATGGTTCTGACCATCGCCACCTTGATCGCAGCAGGGTTGGTCGCTTACGTAGTTGGCTATCGTAACGCTGAAGTGAAGTCGGATCAGGAAGATTGAAGATGAAGTATTGGCTGGCATTTTGGACAGTGATGGTCTCTCTGGTCGGAGCGTGCCGGGCGGAAGAGTGGTCGATCCCGAAGGTAGGGAATCAGCTCACATTTCCGAGAGATCATGGCAGCCATCCCGATTTCAAGATCGAGTGGTGGTATATCACCGGACACCTCGAGGGGGATGGCCGAAGGTTCGGATTCCAGGCCACGTTTTTCCGGCTAGGACAGCGTCCCGGCGAACCTGAACCGGAAGGAGCGTTTCGATCCGACCAGATTTATATGGCGCATATGGGAGTCAGCGATCCTGAGAGGGGTATTTTTCTCCACGAAGAAAAGCTGAACCGGGAGGGATGGGATGCTTTCGCCTCAACTCAGGAACTCGATGTGCGCAATGGTAGTTGGACGCTTCAACGCGAGGGCAGTCAAATGAGACTGGTTGGTGGAGTTCGAGCGGATGCGGGATGGGAGCTTTTGTTAGAGCCAACCAAGGGACCGGTAATTTTTGGCGAAGATGGTATTTCAAAGAAAGGACCCGACGGGACGGCGTCAAGCTATTACATCACGTTTCCGAGGCTGAAGGCGTCGGGAAGGATGAGCATCGGGGTGGACGAGTTCGAAGTCACGGGTAGTGCCTGGATGGATCATGAGATTTCGAGCAGTCAACTCGACCGCAGTCAGACGGGTTGGAATTGGGCCTGCCTGCAGTTTGACGACGGACGCGAAATCATGGGCTATGTGCTTCGAACTGAGGGCGAAAAGTTTTCTCCTTACTCAAAACTTGTGTGGATCAGTGAGGAGGGTGAACTGACGCACTTGACGCTCGACGACTACGATTGGATCCAGGGAGGCGACTGGACCAGTCCGGTCACGGGGGCAACATACCCGACATCCCCCGAGATTAAGGTGCCGGATCTGGAGAGCGGGAAACGGCGACATCTGCAACTGCGGCCGGTCATGGCGGAACAGGAGATGACGGCGGGAGCAGGAGGTGTGAGCTATTGGGAGGGGGCTTGTGACGTGTATTGCTTTGACGAGGAGAAGGTGGTGGGCCGGGCCTTTCTCGAAATGACGGGATATGCGGACGACATTGCTGAGAAGTTGAGGTAATGATTGCTCTGCGCCATGAACATCGCCGAATACAATCGCAACGCCTGGAACTTGCAGTCCAAAGAGGGCTGCCGTTGGAGTACGCCGTATCCTGACGAGGTGTTTGAAAAAGCCAGAGCGGGCGAGTGGAGCGTGATCCTGACGCCGAACAAGGCGGTGCCTGCGAACTGGTTCCCAAGTTATCCGGATCTTTCCGGGGTGAAAGTGTTGGCCCTGGCCTGCGGCGGGGGGCAGCAGGTGCCTATCTTCACGGCCGCCGGTGCTGAGGTTACTTCGTACGACGCTTCCGATGTCCAGTTGGAAAAGGACGTCGAAACCTGCCAGCGACATGGATTGGAGATCAGGGCGATCCAGGGAGACATGGCCGACATGGCGGCATTGAGTGACGGAGAGTTCGATCTGATCTTCAACCCTGTCTCAAATGTGTTTGCGGAAAAGCTTGAGCTAATCTGGCAGGAATCGAGCCGAGTTTTGAAGAAGGGAGGCAGCCTGCTGTGTGGGTTTATGGATCCGGCATTCTTTCTCTTTGATCACGAGGTGCTCGAAGAGACTGGCGAACTGGTCGTGAAGCACAAACTCCCATATTCCGATGTGGAGCACGCGAGTGCCAAGTTGCTGTCGGAGATGCTAGAAGCTCAACTTAGCGTGGAATACAGCCACAGTTGGGAGACCCAGTTGGGTGGACAATGCCAGGCGGGACTCGCGATAACCGGTTTTTATGAGGACCACTGGGATGCAGAAAGCACCGGTCTGCACGGATGGTTTCCCATGTTCGCTGCGACGCGGGCGGTAAAGCTTTGATCAGGTCGCCTGCGCGGTCGGGCGCACCAGGATGTCGGTGACTTCGGCCGTAGCCGGAAGCGTCAGTTGGTGGATTACCAGTTCCGCAATCTCTTCGGGCTTCAGAAGAGGGTAGCCGATGCGATCGTATTTGCAGGTTTCATCGTCAGCGTTGGCAAAGTAGATATCGAGGAGCTCCGTATCGACGAATCCCGGTGAAATACTGCTGACCCGGGTCAGGCTTCCGGCGGCGCGCAGTTCCTGTCTCAACCCCTCGGTCATGGCGCGAACGGCGAACTTGGTGGCGGCATAGAAACCGCCTTTGCCGGGAACCCGGTGACCTGACATGCTGCTCAGATTGAGGATGTGGCCGCCTGAATCCGGGAAATGCAGCAAGGCGTGACGAGAGACGTTAGCGAGACCGAGAACGTTGATATCTATCATGGTTTTCCAATCTTCGAATTCTCCGTTCGACAGGCCGGCCTGGAGAGCGACTCCGGCAGCATTGATGAGAATGTCGATCCCTCCGAATTCTTCCGCAGCATGGGAGACAGCGGTCCCCGTTTCTGCGGGATCGGAAAGGTCGACCACGAAAATACTGGCCCGACTTCCGGTTTTAGATGCCTTTTCGGCGACTTCTTCGAGGCGCTCCTTTCTGCGAGCGAACAGAGCGGTGGAAACACCGTGTTCGGCAAGTGCCAGGGCTATGGCGCGTCCGATGCCACTGGAAGCGCCGGTGATGAGAGCATTCTTGCTGGATAGGGGAGAGGGATTCATAGGGTGTAGAGTGGCCGGATCGCGGGGTATTTTCCAAGAAAAATGAATCCGGTTTCCCTGTTCTGGCTTATCATTGTGCTGATGTTGCGATTTTTTTCATTGGTGACCGCGCTGTCCTTGGCTGTTGTGGCTAAGGGCTCAGACTGGCCTCATTTTCTCGGCCCGAACCTGGATCTGCACAGCAGTGAGACTGGACTGGACTTCAATTTCGATGAAACAGGGCTTCCGATTCTATGGGAGGTGGAGCGCGGCAAAGGGCATTCCGGTCCTGTGATCGTTGATGACAAGTTGGTGTTTATTCACCAGGTCGACCAGAACGAGGAGGTTCGCTGCCTGGATTCAGCCACCGGCAAAACGATCTGGGATCATTCCTACGCCGTGGATGTGGCTCAGAACTACGGGATTACTGACACACCGCGCTCCAGTCCAGTGATCGATCCGGAGACTAAGCTGGTCTACACCCTCGGAAACGACGGTGACTTGATCTGTTTTGAATTAGTAACAGGCGAAGTGAAATGGAAGCTGGAACTCGAGTCTGAGTTTGGGCCGTCGCCTTTCTTTTTTGGCTACGGTTCCTGCCCGCTGATCTATGAAGAAAAATTGATTCTTCACGTGGGCGCCGATGAAGCCTGTGTGGTCGCGTTAAACAAGAGCGATGGTGCGATTGTCTGGAAGACTGATCACGCTTGGAACGGCAGTTATGCCTCTCCTCTTATCAGTCAGGTGAACGGGCAGAACTGCCTTTTTGTTTTTGCAGGAGGTATGGTGAAGCCGCCCCATGGCGGCCTGCTCTGCATGAATCCTGAGACTGGTGAGGTCTACGATTCCTTTGCATGGCGCTCGAACAACTTTGCGAGTGTTAATGCAGCGACACCCGTACCTTGTGGGCCGAACCGAATCTTTCTCACCGAGGATTATGGGATGGGTGGAGTGATGCTTCAATATGGCCCCGGTTTCAAAGCGCGTGTTCTTTGGACTTCTCCGGAGTTTGGTTGCCAGTTCCAGACTCCGATTTACCATGATGGCGTCGTTTATGGATTTGGTGGAAATGGAGGTCTTATGCTGGCGATGGATGTGGCGACCGGGCGCGTGCTCTGGAATGAAACTTTCTATCAGACCACGATTCCGTGGAACGACCGTGATATACCGATCAGCCTTGGCCATGCTCACTTGATCCATGTAGACGGGAATTTCCTGTGCCTCAGTGAGAACGGAGCATTGCTGAGGATGGATCTTGATTCCTACGGGTTCCAAATCCTCGCCAAGGCCCGCTTGTTTTATGCCCCCGAAACCTGGGCACCCCCTGCGATCAGCAACGGACGCCTTTTCGTGAATCAGAATGAGATGGGCTCGCGCTTGATCTGTTACGATGTTTCGGGAGGTGGAAGCAATGCGCCTGCAGCGAATGGAGAATCCCCGTCGAGTGACGCTCCTTCTAATCCTGAGTTGCGCTGAACCGGGATTCGAAAATTTCCGGTTTCAATTTGGCCGGGCAAGGATACTTTTCGCGCTTCCGGCCGGATTGACCGCCGGTTTACGAGATTATGAACTCTGAGTCCATAGACGGAGTGCTTCTTGTCGACAAGGGGCAGGATATGACATCCCACGACGTGGTCGCCGTGGCGCGCAGAACCCTTAACACCAAGAAAATCGGGCATTGTGGCACGCTTGACCCGATGGCGACCGGCTTGCTGATTCTAGTGATTGGCAAGGCAACCAAGATTCAGGATCTACTCATGTCCGAGGACAAGGAATACACTGGCACCCTGGAACTGGGAAAGACGACCAATACCCAGGACGCAGAGGGGCAAGTGGAGACAGAGGCGGAAGTTCCTGATTTCTCGGAGGAGCAGATCAAGGGGGCCTTTGATAAGTTCAGAGGGGACTTTTACCAGACACCTCCGATGGTCTCCGCTATCAAGAAGGACGGTGTGCCGCTTTATAAACTTGCTCGCCAGGGGAAAGAGGTGAAACGCGATCCTCGTTTTGTCCATGTTTTCGGATCGAGGATCGACGGCATCGAGCTGCCTTCAGTCGACTTCACGGTCAAATGCAGTAAGGGTTTCTATGTGAGGACTTACGCTCATGATATCGGGCAGGAACTGGGTTGCGGGGCTTTCCTCAAGGCTCTGCGTCGGACCCGTTCCGGAAAGTTCGACCTCGAGCGAAACGTGACTTTCGAGGAACTGAAACACGGTGAGCGTTTTGACATCATTTCAAAGATGCTCTCTCTACCTGAAGTTTCCCGCTTGCGGGGTGCTTGACGGGTTGCCCGGGGAACGGCTAAATCAATCCTATGGAGGTGCTTTACGATATCGCTCATCTAAGGCGTCTCCCGGGCCCTTTGCACTTCGCTATTGGGGTGTTTGATGGGGTTCACCTAGGGCATCGGGCGGTAATTGACGCCGCGCTGGCCTCCGCAGAAGAAGGTGGTACGGCAGTGGTGGTGACCTTTGATCCACACCCGGTCCAGGTTCTGTCGCCTCGGAATGCTCCCCGACTGCTGACAGCGTCGGCGCACAAGCTGTTCCTGTTAGAACGCATGCTGAAGGCCAACTCCGTATTGATCGTCAATTTCGATCGCGCTTTCTCCGATCAGACTGGCGAGGAGTTTGTCAGGGCCTTGATCGAAAGCTCACCAGATGGAGTGGCCAGAATCTGTGTCGGCGAGCAATGGCAGTTTGGTAAGGGACGATCCGGCGATATCGAGTTGCTTCGCAAACTCGGAAAAGATAATGGATTTGAGGTAACCGGTGTCGGGACCGTTGATGCAGGCGGGATGCGGGTGAGCAGTACGCGCATCCGTGAGGCAATTGGGGCCGGAGATTTTAATGTCGCGCATTCGCTTCTGGGCCGGAGCTATACGGTTTTCGGGACTGTCATCGAGGGGCAGAAACTGGGGCGGACGATTGGTTTTCCCACCGCGAACCTGACAGTTCATCAGGAGCAGCTGCCTCCTACCGGGGTCTATGCAGTCCGGGCTACCGGGGCAGGAGATTCGTGGGACGGCGTCGCCAACCTGGGTTATCGACCTACTGTGGCTGGAGGGCTGGTGAAACGCATTCTCGAAGTTCACCTGTTTGGACTGGAGCACGAAATCTATGGAGAGGAACTGGAAGTCGAGTTCGTCCGGTTCATACGCCCCGAGCAGAAGTTTGACGGGGTGGATGCCCTCAAGGGGCAAATAGGGAAAGACGTCGAGACGGCCAGGCAAATCTTGCTGACCTAGTTGGCACGACCGATTAAAAAAAGCGGCTCCCCGATAGAGGAACCGCTGTAAAGTAACCGAACCTTTTAAAGGTCGGGATTTACTGCTGGAACATTTCAGGGTTAGAAGCAACGGCACCTGCAGCCGCGATCGCAAAGCCGATGATGTATAGCACGATGGCCACGATCCAATAGATCGCCAGCTTGTTGTGTTTCTTCATGAATAGCCAGATTAGGGCGCAGATCGGCAGGAAGATTGAAAGCACACCCCAGACGGTGTCCTTTGCTTTGAAAGCTTTTACAATCGACATGATCCAAATTACGAGGGAGCCTATGCCCCCTACTGCGGTAAGAATTCCTCCAAGAGCGGTCATTATAAGTATTTGATAGGGTTAGTTTAGTCATCCGAACAGCGATACTGCAATATTCTGGTATCCGCTGCTTAGCTTTGTGTCGTACTAAAAACTGGG
>PKCI01000081.1 GCA_002862135.1 Verrucomicrobiota bacterium
ATTTGGAACGTAGTGTCCCCCAGTGAAAACTTCGCCGATATATTGCAGGGTAGCTTCCCGAAGTGCTTCGCCAAACTGAGACTGCTCTTCCGAGTCAGTAGGTGCTGCCCCTTCGATGCCGTCTAATTTAGCATCCACTGCTTGTTTGACGGCTGCAAGGTAGCTCTCCTTGTTGCCCTAGAGCGGTTTAAAAAGGGATAGCTTTATGCTGAACCTCCGTAAGCGATTCTGATCCCAAGGTTGTCGCGTTTGGTCTGGGCTGGAAGTCCCTCCCGCGCGGAGGTTCTCAAGAGACGGGGAAGACCGTCCCACGATCCTCCCCGAACGGTGTAAGTTTCCGAAAGACTGGATGTCTTGTAGTCAGGACGCCAAGGCGTGTTGGTCCATTCGTAGGTATTGCCGTGAAGGTCATGGAGTCCCCACGGGTTGGGGGGGTAGGCGTCGACTTCGGTCAGTTTGCCGGGACCTACCGGTTTGATTGATTCGTCGAAATGAAAATTAGCCAAGTCAGGAGCGAGGTTATTTCCAAAAGAGAACACATCGCGGCTTCCCGCCCGACAGGCATACTCCCACTCCTCTTCGGTAGGGAGTCGCCAGTTGCGATCGTCTGTTTCAATGCGAAGCCAGTCGACATAGGCACAGGCGTCATACCAGGACAGGTTGACGACAGGCCGAGAGGAATGTGTCGATCCGGGGTGCCCTGGTTGAAACGCCTGCCATTCATCCTGTCTAATGGGATACTTTCCCATCTGGAACGGCGACTCGAATCGACAGACATGAGTGGGCGTCTCACTGGAGTTGGCGAATTTATCGTCCGTCACCGCTCCGATGATGATCTCGCCCGCCGGTATCGGCACAAGTTCTGGGATCGGAAAAGACATTAGACAATCTAGGCATCAAAATCGATCTCACGTCGGTTCCCTGGATCCTGTTTTACCCAGTTAGCCAGTTCTGAGCCGTTGCAGAACCAGGCATCTCCCGTGGACTGGATGTCACGTATGAGGCGCTCTAACAAACGCACGCGAGATGGTCGTCCACTGAGCCAAGGGTGGAGTGTCAGGACAAAGCAGCAACCGAAGTCACGCATCGCAGCGAACTCCTGCCACCAAAGTTGATAGACCTTATCGCAGTCTTCGGGAATGAATCCCCAAGCCGGGTCGGGATTGAAAGCAAATTGCTCCCAATCCTCCAGTAACCATTGTCCTGGAATTTCTACGAGGCCATTGGAATGAAGGAACGGAACGTCATCGCTCATCATACTGGCGTTGTAGAGCAGGTTGTGTTCTACCAGCAGATCTGGGGTGCCGGGATTTATCTCGAACCAGGGTGCACGGAAGCCTTGAACGGTCACTCCGGCGGTTTCTTCAAGGATATCAATACTTTTCGCGAGAACTGCTTTCTCTTCTTCCGAGGACAGTGTGCTGAGTTTTTCGTGGAGATGACCGTGAGCGCCGATCTCGTGGCCGGACTTCACGATCGTCCGGGTCATCTCGGGGTGTTGTTGGACAATAAAGGAGGGAATAAAAAAGGTGGAGGGGATACCGAGATGGTCGACGAGACCGAGCAGGCGCGGAACCCCGACTTTGGGACCGTATTCGCATTGCGACATCGTGGTCAGATGGGTGGCCAGCGCTGGGTCTTCCGACAACGCTGTCGTTTCACCGTCGACGTCGAAACTGATCATTACGGCACATTTCTTACCGTCGGGCCAGGTGAAGCGTGGTTCAGGCGAATAGGGTTCAGGATTCGGGGTCATGCCACACTCCTTCGGGTGAGATTTCAGCGGGCGCGGTGAGATCATACTTTTCCCAGCCCGCTGCGATTCCCCCATCGACTGGGATTGTTGCCCCGGAGATGTAGGAGGCTTCGGTGGAAGCTAGGAAGTGAAAAGCGGCCGCAACTTCCTCTGGTGATCCCAGTCGGCCGAGAGGGGTGCGAGAAGAAACAAAAGGAATCTCGGGATTGTCAGGGATCTCTGTAACAGCGGGTGTTTCGATCGTGCCTGGCGCTACCGCGTTCACTGTGATGCCGCGCGAGGCGAGTTCGATCGCACCACATTTGGTGAGATGGATCACGGCGGCTTTGGAGGTGGCATACGCAGTGCCTGAAGGTATGCCCAACAAGCCAACGAAAGAGGCTGTGTTGATGACGCGGCCTTCATTTTCGAGCATTTCCGCTGCCAACTTCAAACCGAACGCCACTCCATTGACGTTCACCTCGAAGGTTCGCTTAAGGATCGACTCCGTCAGTTCATTAAAGGGCACTCCGAGCGGTTGAATTCCCGCATTATTTACCAAAATGTCGAGACGTCCGTATTTATTTCGGGCAAACTCCAAAGCGGCACGAAGTTCGGTTTCCAACGAAACATCGGTCTGGACAAAGTGTTCGGGTTCTGAGTCTGGCGGGAGGCGGTCTGCATTGATAACATTGGCACCAGCCGCCTGGAATCGAGAGGCCACGGCTTTTCCAATACCGGAACTCGCTCCGGTGATTAGCGCCACTTTTCCGCTGAGTGAGAACATCTCCATGAGTTTTAGAAGAGGCGGGCGTATTGATCGATTTCCCACTGGGAAACCGTTTGATGGTATTGCCGCCATTCTTCAGACTTGTGAGTGATGAACTCGTCCCGGAGTTCCTGACCAAGGACACGAGTCACGAATGGGTTTTCAGCGAAGCGTTGCACGGCCTCATCTAGCGTGCGGGGCAGTTCTTCGATTCCAGCTGCTTCGAGTTCGGCGGGTGAGTATTCGTAGAGGTTGTCTTCGTGGGCATCGCCCGGATCAACGCCCTCACGAATTCCCTCAATACCGGCAGCGAGGACTAAAGAAGCGGCGAGGTAGGGATTGCAAGCCGCATCCGCGTTCCGGGATTCCACCCGCCCTCCATTCATGGGGACTCGCAGGGCATTAGTTCGATTGTTTTTCCCGTAGCTATTGAAAACGGGAGCCCAACTGTAGTAGGCCATTAATCCCCGTCTAACGAGACGCTTATAGCTGTTCACGGTGGGGGCGAAAGCAGCACAAAGAGCAGGTCCGTGTTTGAGAACGCCTCCGATGAACTGATAGCCGAGTTGAGTCAGACCGAGTCCGCGAGGGTCTGCGGAGGGATCGCACTTGAAGAGATTGTTCCCGTTATCGAGGTTATAAAGGGACATGTTGAAATGCGCGCCGGAACCTGTCTTATCAGCAAACGGCTTGGGCATGAAGGTAGCGAGAAGGCCTTCCTCCGCAGCATAGTGTTTGGCCATCATGCGGAAGAAGATGAAGCGGTCACACATGGTGAGGGCATCTGCATATTTGAAGTCAAACTCAAACTGTGAGTTCGCATCCTCATGATCTAGGGAGTAGAGATCCCAGCCGAGGTCGTTGATAGTGGAGGCCATCTTATTGATCCACTCGTAGCGGTCCATGAAGCGCTTGACATCATAGCAAGCCTTTACCAGGTCATCGTCATCGTTGGGGATTTCCAACTGCCCTGACTCGTTTTGCCTCACGACAAAGACTTCGCACTCGATGCCCAAATTCATTCCGAAACCCATGTCAGCGGCTTCGGCAAGGACCTTTTTCAGCACAACTCGTGCGTTCACCTCGTAGGGTTTTCCATTGAATTCGTTATCTGCTGGGTAGTAGGCAACTTCACGGTTCCAAGGAAGGATGCATCCTCGATCGAGATCTGGGACGGAGTTGATCTCATCATCGTTCGGGCTCTGACCTAGGCCGTCGAGTGCGTATCCTGTGTAAAGTTCTGAGCCCCGCGCGAAATCGACAAAGTGATCGATCGGCACGAATTTCCCCTTAGGAACTCCGTGGATATCAACGTAAGCACCAACACAGTATCGGACGCCTTCGTCTTTCAGTGAGTCGCGTATTTGGATTAGCTCTTCTTTATTTACCATAAAGATAGTAGTAACGTTAGGGTTAGATTTGTCCTGGGGCTGGATCTCGATCGAAGGTTGGCCAAGTGTCGCGGGATCGGGCTGCGAGGAACCGTTGAATAAGCCAAACTGGCATCTCGAGATGGCTGAGGCGCCCGCGTTGGTAGCCGGCTGCGTAGAGGCCTCGCTGCACAGCCATGCAGACTTCCATGTCTTCTAGGTGGAAGTTGATTCCAGCCTCGTTGGCCTGATCACGGCGTTCTTCGAAGTCAGGTAACTTTGTGGAACCTTTTGGAACGAGGATGGTTGTGAGAAGCTTCAGTCGATCCGTTCCCATAGGCAGGATCCGATACCAGATGAAAGAATCTGCGGTTGTAACGCAGGTGAAGAGAGGGAATCCCATGATTAATCCCCAGCTCATCCGCTTTTCTTCAGGTAGATTCGGGACGGGAGGAAAGGTATCCCAAAGTTTACCTTCTGATTCCATTTTGCGAATTTCCTCACGTAAGGAGTCTTTCAGTGGCAGGTGACAACGGATGTGAAATGGCTTCTCAATTTCAGTCCACGTGTCACGAGCGGGCATCATGGTCTGGAGGGTTTTGCTATGGGCTCCAGCATGGTGGTAGGACTCCATGAAGTTCTCAGTTAGAACCTTCCAGTTGAAGTTGCAGTCCCACTCGTTGGCCGCAATGAGCTCCATGCTAGCGAGATCCCAGGGTGAAACGTCTTCATTTAGTTCAGCGTATTGTTCGGCGACAGAGCGTGGTGCGTTGCCGTCGAGGTTTACAAAGATGAAGCCGTTCCAGACTTCGGATCGGAAACTCTTCAGCGACCATTCGTCTCGTTTAAAATCTTCGGCTTGCCCCATTTCGGCACACGCCTTGAGATTGCCGTCGAGTTCAAAGGTCCAGAAGTGATAGGGGCACAAGAGGAAGCGGGTATTGCCGCACCCAGGGTTTCCTTCGGAAGGTGTTGCCATGGTGTGGCCGTCATATCCAAAACCGGGCGGCATGATATCCATGGCGCGATGGGGACAGACCCGGGAAAGCACCTGGATCTCGTTGTCCTTGTCGCGAATGATGATAAGTGGCTCACCAAAGGGATCAACATTGATGAAATCGCCGATGTTTTGAATCTGAGATATGTGGGCGAGGCAAAACCAATCGTTTTTGAAAAGGTTGTTTACCTCCCAGTTAAAGAACGCTTCATCGGTGTAAGCCTGGGGGGGGAGTGTGGTGCTTTGCTCAAGCGGCAGGTCGGCGATGCGCTCAATCTCTGCGAGGATTTCATCAACGGAGAGGTTGGGCTGGGCTCCTGGGATATTGCCGCGTTCGTTGGCGTTGCCTGGTAGGCATGCCTCTCGGATAGAGGCTTCGGAAATGGGATTCATGACAAGATGTAATTCGGTTGGTGATTCATTCAAATTAGGAGGACACGCGAGTCGCGAGGGGAGCGCAGTGTTAGGCTGCGTTGGGACGAGAGATTCCCGGCGAACTAGCGAGGGCAACCAAGAAAGACGTAGGTGCACACGGTGATCCCGAGTTGCAGGAGCAACTGATGCAAAGAAATGGGATCACCATGGGAAGTCTGCATCTAGATGTGTGTCAGGTTTTTTTCGAATTGCTCCCTCGCGATGGGGAAGAAGGAGGCTTCCCACTCCCATCGTTTCTGTTTGAGGAAGATGCCTTTCATTTCTCCGAAGACCCGCTCAGTTAGCGGGTCCTCTTCAAAAGCATCGAGCGCTTCGGTCAGAGTCGAAGGAAGAAACTTGATGCCGGACTGCTTGAGCTCTGACTTGTTTTTCTCGTAAATGTTGGCGTTCACTGGTTCACCCGGGTCGAGTTCCTCTTCAATTCCTTCGAGACCGGCAGCGAGATGGATCGCCGCTGATAGATACGAATTGTTGGCCATGTCTGGCGCCCGGTTTTCAACGCAATAGCGATTAAGCGGCAGACGGAGCATCGCGGAGCGGTTGTTGCGGCCGAAAGCAATGAGGACGGGGGCCCAACTCACGTCAGCCATCTCTCCCTGCGCGAGAAATCCTTGGTAGCTGTTGTAGGTAGGTGAGGTGATAGCAGTGATAGCAGGTGCGTGACGCAGGATGCCGGCGCTGAAGTGATAGGCCAGTTTCGAAAGCGGAATGCCAAGGCGATCGGCAATAGGATTGCTTTCCGGTTCCGGGGCGAAACGATTCTCACCAGTCTCAAGATCCGCCAGTGACATATTGAAGTGGCACCCGGAGCGGAAATCATCAGCAAAAGGCTTTGGCATGAAGGTCGCGACGGCTCCGATGGATTCTGCGACTTGCTTTGCCATTATACGAAAAAAGGTGAGACGGTCAGCCATGGTGAGCGCGTCGGTGTAGTCGCAGTCAAATTCGTACTGTCCCTGTCCACCTTCCTGATCAAACGAGAATAGACCCCATCCCAGTTCCCGAAGATGATCAGTAAACGGCTCGAGAAACTCCATCGAACCAAGCGTCTGGTGGACGTCGTAAGCTGGGCAAACCCCACCGAAACGGTGTGTCGGAAGAGGTTTCCAATCTCCTGAGTCATCCTGTTTCAGAACATAAAACTCCGGTTCCACACCTAGGTTGAGTTTCAATCCCAGTGCGGCTGCGCGCTCAATCTGACGCTTAAGAATTTGACGGCTGTCATTCACGTAGGGAGCGCCGTGGTAGTAGAGGTCGCCGAAGAAATAAGCGAAGCGCTTGTCCCATGGGCAGACGATCGCAGTGTCCAGGTCGGGAACCGCGGCACACTCATCTTCCTGAGGACCTACTAGTCCCATGCCTTCCATCGCGCCCACGGTGAAGAGTTCGGATCCCCCTGCCATTTTATCGAGACACTCGATCGGGTTAACCTTGGCCTTGGGAACCCCATGAATGTCGACGTAGGTCGAGAGAAGATATTGGACCCCTTTTGCTGCAAGATCAGTCTTAAGCAGGTCTGCCTTCTGTTGATCGAAGGAGAAGCCTTCTGGCACTGCAAAGGTGGGCTTTGCAAATTCGTCAATATTCATAAGGGCAGATCAGGGAGCAGGCAGTGGAATTCCGGGAAGGTGTTCCCACTGCGAGGAGGGCAGAGGCGCTGACTCGGTCCGGGCCCGATTGAGAATTTCTGCGAGCGCTTCCCCCATTTCTTCAAAGAGTTCCTTACCACGGTTGGCGTCTCCCAGTGAGGGGCTGCCGGTGATTCCGTTGAGGCTGGTCTGTGCGACGGGGTAGCTGAATACTGTCCCTTCCGTGCGATCAGGATCATCTTCAACCGTGTCCATGGTTACAGTGTCAGGAGCCAGGTAGAGGAGGAGATCAGTCTCAGCGCGATTCGCGTGAAGATCTTTAGCATCGGAAACGAAGTAATCTCGGATTGAATCGGTCAGGAGAAAGGTATGGCGCAGACCCACTTGGAGTTTGCCGAGGAATTCGAGGCGAAGTTTTTCTACCGCGACGCGGAGGCTAGCATCGTTGCCGAAGTGACTGTTGACGAGGAGGATTCGACTCCAGCCTGTAGCAACCGCCCAAGCTGTGATTTCGCGGACGGTAGCGATAAATGTCTCGTGCGTGAGAGAGAAAGTTCCAGGCCATTTAGGCGTGTGACCGGAAGACACAGTGAAGCTGAGAGCAGGCAGGATTGGGATCCCGGTTCGTTCCGAAGCGTAGCGACAAATATTTTCGACGATGCAGGTGTCCGTGTTGATGGGCAGATGGGGGCCGTGTTGTTCGGTGGCTCCAATGGGTAGTAAAAGAATGCCATCACATTTGTCTCGCACCGCGGCAACCTGCGGCCAAGTCAAGGAATCGAGTCTAATGGAGGTATCCATGGAATCAGTTCTATTCGACGTCGTCGCCTTTTACTGTCATTCGAGGAAAGGGGAGCTGGTCTTGCTTTTCTGAGCCTTCGGGGTGGATCAGCTGATTGATTCGGCGCTTTGTTGCGATGAACTCAGGCGTGATGGTTTGATCTAGCGTCCGCGGGCGGGGCACAGGAACCTCGATAATTTCGTCAACTTCGCCTGGGTTTGACTTGAGAACCAGGATGCGATCGGAGAGATAGACCGCCTCATCCAGATCATGAGTGATGAAGAGAATGGTGATATCCAGATTTCGCCAGATTTGTAGTAGGTAACTTTGCATCTGGGCACGAGTCTGAGCATCGAGTGCTCCAAACGGTTCGTCCATCAGAAGAATTCGAGGACGATTAGCGAGTGCCCTCGCGATCGCGACCCTCTGCTTCATGCCTCCGGAAAGCTGGTGGGGATAGCTGTTCTCGAAATCCAAAAGACCCACGAGTTCGATCCATTGGCGGGCATCAGCTTCAACACTCGGTCCGCTTTTGCCCTCCATCTTTGGACCGAACATGACGTTTTGTTTAACGGTCAGCCAAGGGAACAAGGTGTAGCTCTGGAATACCATTCCGCGGTCTGGTCCGGGACCGGTAACGGCAGTATCGTCCAGAAGTACTCGTCCATTGCTTTCGGTTTCGAGGCCGGCGAGAATACGAATCAAAGTCGATTTCCCGCAGCCAGAAGGGCCGATCACGCACATGAATTCACGGCGGAAAACTTCGAATTCAACTTCGTGCAGTGCAGTGACATTTCCTCCCGGGGAGGGAAAGACCTTACCTAGTTTTTCAACCGAAAGGACGACCGGCCGCTCTTTGAGCCGGGCGAACCTTTCTTTGACTTGCTGTGATTGGGTGAGGTAGTCGATGTTGTCGATGACGGGAGGAATCATGCTTCGTTCGGTTGATTTTTGCGTTGCGGTAAATCAGGTGGAAGGCGTGCTTCAACAGCCTCGCGGAACCACCGCGGAACGAACATGGCCGCCTTAATGATGGGATTCGTCGAAGCAGCAGCCCCTTCCTCGGTGTAGGGGAAAATGACGCCGCGGAGTAGCGCAAGGATCTGGTCGGTGAAAAAGCCGATCAGCCCAATAAGAATAATGACAGGGAAAACGAGGTCAAAATTCCGGAAGCGGCCCTGAGTCTCGATGAACTCAGTCAAACCGCTTTTCACTCCAACCAGTTCGGCAATCACCAACCAGGTCCAGGCCCAGCCAAGGAGAATGCGGAGGTCATTGTAGAGATTTGGAAGGATACCAGGAATCACCACCTTGGTGAGTAGTTGTCGCTGATTGGCGCCAAGCGTTTGGGCGGCCTCGAGAAGAGGAAGATCGAGTCTTCTCGTCGTGTTGGAAACAACAAGAACCAGTTGAAAAAAAGTGCCAACGAATACGAGTGCGATTTTCGGAGCATCGTTCGCAAGAAAGATAGCAACCAACAGCGTACTGAATGTTGGTGCCGGCATGTAGCGAAAGAAATCGGTGAACGGCTCAATGAGTTTTGAGAAAAACGAGTAAGTTCCGCAGAGGACGCCGATTGGCACTCCAACCAAAGCGGCGAGAAGAAACCCCCCAAAAACGATCTGCATGGAATGCCAGATCCGCTGGACCATGGAAGGCCGGTCGTTTTCGCCTGGCATGGAAAGAACCTTAAGGCCCGATTTGGCGACTTGATCGGGGGCGGGCAGATAGTCGGGGTTGGCAGGTTTACCCTGAGGGATCAGGCTAAGTAGCGGTATCGAAATGAAATTGTCGGAATCGTAGGTCAGCGAAACGGCGCTCATCGCAGCCCAGTTTTTTTTGGCGATTGCGAAATTCTCCTCGCTCAGGGGAGGAGAATTAGGAACCCATTTGCCGTTAGCGATGTCCGCCCATGCTTGGTAGATAATACTGTCCTCTTTGCTTTGATCCTCGTTGATGATTCCGTGGGAAACGAGAACAGGTGCAAGATGCCGAAGGACTTTTTTGTTTGCTCGCCGAATGGAACTCTCCGTGCTGCCACCAAGGGGATCATCGGACTTGAGCAGGACTTCAACGTCCTCGTTTTGTTCGCGGACAGCTTCCACGAATTCGGGAAAGAAGCCTTTACTGACTCTGTCTCCAGCAATGTAGACAGTCGTAACATCTTCTCTATCGGCAGAGATTTGGAGCTGGATGTCAGGGTGCCAGAGGAAAGGTAGGTAGCTGATAGCTGCCCAGATAGCCAGTGGTAGTGCGAAGGAGATGAATGAGAGAACCGTAGTGCGCTTACCGGAAAGTTCCCGCCGGACAACGAACCAGGCTTCTTGGGGTGGGGAGCTTCGCTGAGACCGGCTCATATTCGAAGAAACCCCCCCCGAAGCCTGCTGTAGGCTTGCGGGGGATGGGCCCTGCCATAGCTCACTCGGCCATTTCAGCCAACACCTCAAGAGTTAGGCTTGGGTCGAGATACTTCTCAGAATCGAGAGAACCCTCGTATACTTCGTATTTCACATTGAATTCGTCGGAGATGACTGAAGATCCGTAAACTGATCCAAGGCCTTCGGCCTTTTCCCAGATTGGTTTCACCTCATCGCCAGTGAGAATGTAAGTTCCGTCAAGGAATGGCTCATATTCCTCGGGAGTAATGGAGACACGAGATGAGAGGATCTCAAGAGCTTCGTCGAGATTGTCTTCATCGCGGATAAAATCGACGACTCGATACCACACTTTGATCACTTTTTTCCAGTCATCACGACGTTTTTCAACTGATTCAGGATCGGCGTAATAGATGTCATAGATGATGCCCGGTGCATCCGCTGAAGTGAAGATGGGCTTTGAGCCAGAAACCAATTTCAGAGCCTCGCCCGAACTGGGCTGCCAAGCAGCGATCGCATCTACAGCACCCGAGGCGAGGACTTGCGGAGTTTCGTTGGTTGGGGTGTTTACAATGGTTATCTGGCTGGCATCTAAATTATTCATCTCTATGCCTTTCAGAAAAAGCAGGTGGGTCACAAATCCCTCCTCAAGTCCGATTTTTTTTCCGTAGAGGTCTTTGAGAGATTCGATACCCGGCTTGGCAACAATCATGTCATTGCCATTCGAGTAATCGGTGATGAGAATTCCTACGGATGGTTTTCCAGTAGCACCGGTGACGAGCGCATCTCCATTGGTCATTCCTACTCCGTCGAGTTGTCCCGCCGCATAAGCGTCCATGGAGGCAACGTAGTCATACCACTCAAATTCCACATCGACACCCTCTTCTTCAAACCACCCTTTTTGAATCGCGATTTCCCAGGCTACCCAGCCGGGCCAGTCCGAATAGGCGAGTTTTAGTGGTTCAGCGTGGGTGGCAGTTTGGGTAAAGAGGACCCCGCAAAAGGCCAGAGCCATTAGTCGGCCGGATCGGAGGGATAGATGTAGAGCTTTCATCATTATTGAGTTTCGTTTTGATATGATCATTTTGAGCGATTCGTAATACAAACCTAGGAGGTTTGTATTACATTTAGTTCCAATCACTTAAGAAGAGCAGCTTCTATGCCAACGGTGATCTGATGAATGGATCAAGCTTCTGTAACTGGTGGAATTCGCTGAGGATCAGTGGAGTGGATACTACGGAATTAGTAATTCGCATGATCCGATTTTCAGATTTGAGCGAACGTTTCGGTGCTTGCTTTACGATTCTGGAGTTGTTGGTTAAGACTCCTTTAACACATGCATGTTCCTCGGACCGCCTACGTTCATCACCTAGATCCGATTGCGATCCATTTCACGGATAGCTTCGGCATTCGATGGTATGGCCTCGCCTACGTGGCGGGCTTTCTAATCACCTATTTTCTGATCAGTTGGTTCGTGAAGCTGAAGATCAGCGAATTGAAGAAAGACCAGGTGGCCGACTTTACAACTGTAGTCGCCGTTGTCGGGGTGATGCTGGGTGGGCGTATCGGTTTTATGTTGTTCTACAACTGGGACGCCTTTTCGCGGAACCCATCCATCTTCTTTGATTTCCTCGGGGGAGGTATGTCGAGTCACGGGGCGTTTGCGGGGCTGATTCTCGCGGTGTGGGGCTATGCCAAGTTCACCAAGAAATCGTTTCTTGGTCTCGGCGACAACCTAGTCACGGTGGCGCCTGCTGGGGTCTTTCTTGGTCGCCTTGCTAACTTTATCAATGGCGAACTCTACGGGCGGAAAACTGATGCCTCGATCGGGATGAAATTCCCCGAGGAGTTAAATCATGTGGTCGAGTCGCCCGATGGTCGCTACCTGATGTTTTCGGTCGGGCAGTTTCGGGAGATCGCGTCCAAAGCTGGAGAGTTGCTGCCGAATTTTTCCAGTCAGCTTGAGACAGTCATCACCCAGGCACAGGCGACAGGTAGATATTCGCATGCGATGGCGGCGGACCTGCTCATCAGCACCTCACGCGATAATCCGGACTTTCGAGTCATCCTGGGGGAGTATCTCACAGTGCGTCATCCCTCCCAGATCTATCAGGCCTTGGTGGAGGGGCTAGGAATCTTTATTCTCCTGATGTTCATCCGCCTGAAGTGGCGGGACCTCTATCATGGGGTTCTTTCGGGCATTTTCTTCATCGTCTACGGTATCGGCCGGATTGCGGTTGAAAACTACCGGGAGCCCGATTCCGAGCTGATTGGCTCCATGTCTAAGGGGCAGTTCTACTCCATCTTCATGATTGTTGTCGGTGCCGCGTTCCTCGTTTACGCCTTCATCGCGAAGCGTCGCACGGTGCTGCCGGAATCGTGACGTCTTCGGTAGGGGAGAAAGAGGCGTTTCTCCATCTGCCTTCCTCTTTGACCGACGGCCTCGTGGGTGCTACTTTCGGCGCCCTTTTGACCCTGAATAACTATGAGTTCTCAAGACGGTTCTACCGGCTACAAAGCCACGCTGAATCTGCCCGAAACCGAATTTCCGATGCGTGGAAATTTGGTGAAACGCGAGCCTGCCCGCCTCGAAAAATGGGAAAACAGCAAGCTTTACGAGCAGATCATTGCGAAGCGCAAAGAAGCCGACTCGGATCGTTTCATCCTGCACGACGGACCTCCGTTCGCCAACGGCGATGTGCATATGGGAACTGCCTTGAACAAGGTTCTCAAGGATCTCGTGATTAAGAGCAAGTCTATGGCCGGCTACGAGTGCCCCTATGTTCCCGGTTGGGACTGCCACGGACTGCCGATCGAATTCAAGGTCGTTAAAGAATCCAAGGGCCTCGAGCCCGCCGAAATCCGGACCCGTTCCGAGGTTTTTGCCCGAGAATGGATTGACACCCAACGTGCTTCGTTCCGCCGCCTTGGTGTCCTTGGCGACTGGGATGATCCTTACCTGACCCTCGCTCCCGAATACGAGGCCGACATCATCCGCGTGTTTGCTCAACTGATCGAACGGGGACTGGTCTATCAAAGCAAGAAGCCGGTGCAGTGGAGCTATGGTGCCCAGACCGCTCTTGCGGAAGCTGAAGTGGAGTATGAGGATGTGAAGGACCTTGCGATTTTTGTAAAATTTCCTCTCACCACCGGTGAGCTCGCTGGAAAAGCCTCCATGGTGATCTGGACGACCACTCCGTGGACTTTACCTGCCAACCTCGGCATCGCGGTGCATCCGCGCTTCACCTACTTGGTGGGAGAATTCACTTGCTTTGAACGAGAGGTCACAGAGACTTTCATTGTCGTTAAGGAGTTGCTTGAAACCTTCGAGGAAAAGACCGGCTTCGCACCGTCCGGAGAATTGACTGATATCAAAGGCGAAGCCCTCGAAGGCTTTGAAGCTCAGCATCCGTTCCTCGATCGCACCTCGAAACTGATTCTTGCCGAGTTTGTGACCACTGAATCCGGAACCGGTGCAGTACACATTGCCCCCGGCCATGGTGCTGACGATTACCTAGCCGGACAACAAAACAATCTCGGCCTCCTCTCACCGGTCGATGATGAAGGAAAATTTACCGACGAAGTCGGAGTCGATTTCCTTGTTGGTGAACACGTGCTCGAATCCAACGTTCCAATCATCAAGCTGCTCGCCGAAAAGGGTGCTCTTATCGGAAAAGAAAAGTATAAGCACAGTTACCCGCACTGCTGGCGTTCCAAGACACCGATCATCTTTCGGTCGGTCCCCCAGTTTTTTATCCGCATTGATGAGCTGCGTAAAACGGCACTCGACGAGATCGACAAGGTCGAGTGGTTGCCTCACTGGGGTCGTAACCGAATTTATGGCACGGTGGAATCCCGCCCTGACTGGTGTATTTCCCGCCAGCGCACCTGGGGTGTTCCGCTTCCGGTTTTCTATTTCCCGGGTGAAGACTTACCTAACATTGATGCGGAGTTGGCCCGCGAGGTGGCGGATATCATCGAGGAAGGCGGCACCAACCTCTGGTTCCAGCATGACGATACCTGGTGGGCTGAAAAGCTCGGCCTCCCCGAAGGCTCTCGTCGTTGCACTGACACACTCGATGTCTGGATCGATTCCGGTTCCAGTCATGTAGCAGTGATGGATCGCCATCGTGAATTGAGCTGTCCGGCTGACCTTTACCTCGAGGCGACTGACCAGCACCGCGGTTGGTTCCAGAGTTCGCTGATGCTTAGCACGGCGGTCCGGGACGCCGCGCCCTACAAATCGGTAATGACTCACGGCTTTGTCGTCCGTCGTGCCACCAAGGAGGAAAACGAGAAGCGCCGCGCTCACGGCATGGAGCCAGTTAAGAACCTCAAGGTTTCTAAGTCCGACGAAAGCGGTGGTAAGCCGATGAATGCGGCTCACTTCTACAACAAGTTTGGTGCCGACATCGTCCGCCTCTGGGCCGGCTCGGTCGACTGGCAGAACGAGGTGCCCTTCAGTGAAGATATCTTCAAGCAGACCGCTGAGCCCTATCGCCGTTTCCGCAACATCCTTCGAATCCTGCTCGCTAATCTGAACGGTTTCGATCCCAACAAGGATGCTGTTAGCAGCGATCAGCTGCCACTAATCGACTGGTGGATCCTGGAGCGCCTCCACGATGTTGAGCGCGAATGCGAAGAAGCCTACGAGGCCTATGAGTTCCGCAAAGTCTTCAACACGCTGAACCAGTTTTGTGCGTCTGATCTCAGTGCGTTCTACGTCGACATCACGAAGGACCGGATGTATTGCGACGACGAGAACTCCCTACGCCGCCGGGCCACACAGACGGCGATGCATCGCGTTTTCAATTCCCTGGTGAGGTTGATTGCCCCTATTCTCGTCTACACGGCCGACGAAGCCTGGGAGTATGCCGGTAACGAAACGTCCATTCACCTTGAGCTTTTTCCCGCATCCGATCCGAAGTTCGCTCACAACGAAGCCGGCGATGCCATTGAGCAATTGAGCCGTCTCCGCGATTTGGCGCAGGTGGCTATCGATGCGGCGATTAAGGCGGACCAGTTCAAGAAGCGCGAGCGGGCTGCGGTCACTTTCCAACTCCCGGCTGAAGATCCGGCGCGTCACGTGTTGGAGAAATTTGCCGATGAGGCCCTCGAGTTCCTTATGGTTTCCTCCTACACTGTGGAAGAGGCCGCTGAGGCCGTCGCAACGGTCGTTGAGACAACCGAAGGGGAGTGTCCTCGCTGCCGTCGCTCGATGCCGCTGGTAGCGGGCTCCGGTCTTTGCGGGCGTTGTGACTCCGTGATGTCAGGCCTGATCTGATCAGTTTGATGAAACTGTTTTTCTACCTGAGCCTTCCGCTCTTTATTCTCGACCAGCTGTCCAAGCTCTGGATTGTGATGGCGTTTCCGATTCCGCCGGAAATGCCGCGGGTGATTGAGGTGATACCCGGTTTCTTCAACATCGTCCGCGTACACAACACGGGCATGGCTTTCGGTTTGCTGAACGGCAATCCTTACTCGAACTGGATCTTCGGAACGATTGGTATCGTCGCCATTGTTGGCATCGTGAACCTTTTTCGCCGTGGCATGTTTCCTGACAAGCTCAGCAAAGTGGCGGCCGCACTGCTGCTCAGCGGGATTATTGGCAATCTGACCGACCGGGCTTTGCCGGGCAGGGGATATGTGGTCGACTTTCTTGATTTCCTGCCTCCATTCTACGACAAACTGGTGCCCTCGTCAGGCGGTCACTTTCCTTCCTTTAACGTCGCCGACTCCTGCATTTGCATTGCAGCTGGACTCTTAATCATTTCCGCCTTCCGCACGCCGAAAGAGGAGACGGCGACTCCGAAAGAATCTGAGTCGTAACCCGTGATATGAGTTCAAAGGGTGTACTCATTCTGGGAGGATTGTTTATGATGGCCTTCCTTCTTCTTGGACTTGGCCAGTGCGGCTATGATCGCATTAAGACGTTACAAACGCTCGAAAATGCTGAGGCAGATGTGGTCAGCGAATATCCTGCTGTTGACGTGATTCGCCCTGCTGAAGTGAGGTTGCATCAAAGTGGCGGTCAGGCTGTCCTTCTCGTTGATGCCCGGACACTTGAGGAGTTTGAAGTGAGTCACCTTGAGGGGGCGGTTCACCTCACCTATAAAGAGGAGCTGTTTGCCTACCTGGAAGAGCGTCAGGAACCCGTCGATCTCCTTGTGATTTACGGGGCACTGGGCTACCGGTCGGCGAAGTTGGCCGACTCTTTGGCAGGCAGTGATGTCCCAGATGTGGCCAGCTTGAGAGGGGGCATCTTTCGCTGGGTCAATGACGGTGGGACTGTTGTCGATCAAAACGGAGCTCCCACTTCCTGGGTTCATCCCTGCAACAAGCACTGGGGACGGTTACTGAAGAAAGAGCATCGATTCGATCCCAGTAGCGCTAAATAGGTCCGGAGATTTTCGCCTTTCGAAAGTTTTAAACCTGAGGCAAGTTGTGTCACCTATGACGAAACTATTGCCGATCGTTTTGCTGATCCTGACAACAATTGCTGTTTTCTCTGCTGGATGTCAGTCCAACGAAATCGAGTCAGCCACAGTGAATGCACTGGAAGGGGCAGCCGGGGGCGAAGCTTCAACGACGCCGGTTGGGCGCCAACGTACCACTTCCGGTCTTCAATATGAGATGCTATTTCCCGGAACCGGGATGAGGCCGAATCGTTATTCGACGGTGACGGTTCACTACATTGGCAAGTTGACTAACGGATCTGTTTTCGACAGCAGTGTGCAGCGAGGTCAGCCGGCTACATTTTCCCTGCAACAGGTGATCGCTGGCTGGCAGGAGGGCATTCCCCTGATGCAGGAAGGATCAAAGTTCCGTTTCACGATTCCGCCTCACCTCGGCTACGGATCCGTGGGGGCGCCTCCCAAGATTGGTCCGAACGAGACGCTCATTTTTGAGGTCGAGTTGATCCGGGTGCACAACTGATCGCTTTCGAATCACTCTTTGCTATTTTGAGCGCCGCTGTTTCCCTCCAAGATGTGAAGATTGGGAGCTTTAGGCTCATGGAAGGTCGAGTTCCATCTCGACCGATTGAGCCTGCTCAGAATGCCTGGCAAGGCCGGGCAACAAAAAACCCCGCCATCCGACGGGGTTCACTTTTTCCAAAAAGGGTCAAGGCATTGACCTGACAGGGTAGGATGCCCCGTTGACGTTCTTGGGCTGGTTTAGGATCAGGAAATGCTGGTCACCTTAGCAGCAACGCGACTTTTGAGGCGGCTGGCAGTGTTTTTGTGCAGCGCACCGCCTTTAGCAGCCTTGTCAGCGATTGAGGCGAAAGCGTTGTAGGCAGTCGCGGCAGCAGCCTTGTCTCCAGCCTCGACAGCAGTGAGAGCGACCTTGCGGGCGTCCTTCAGGCGTGACTTGAGGTTACGGTTGCGAACGGTCCGGGCTTTGGTCTGGCGGACGCGCTTGAGTGCTGATCTGGAATTGGCCATTTTTGTAGGGTGTTTCCCTCAAAATCGTGGTTGAGGGCGCGGAACATACGCGAGGCCAGCGCCACGTCAAGGGAGAAACCGAATCAGTTCGAACTCATGCGGAACGGGCGGAAGTCCCGCTTCATTGGGACTTCCATCGCTTCGGCAGGAGCAATGCGGATGGGAGCGGCATTCGGATCCTCGCATTCTGGCTTGTGAGTGCCGATTCGTGCGGCTGCCCCGGGTTGGAAATGAGCCGCTGGCCGGTTCAATTCGGCCGTTGGCGTCGTTTGCGCTAAGGGCGGAGCAGCGGCGCTGGACGCTGTATGGACAGTAAGAGCTGGAGCTGGAGCCGATACAGCTGGAGTTGAGGCTGTTCCGACCACTGTCGGAGTTCCGGTAAGCTTCCGGGGGCTTGATTCCAGGGGAAGGGCTTCCATTTCGAGGCCATCGGGGCCTGAGTTGCCGATTTGAGGCTCAGGAACCTCTTTGCTGAGATCTTTCTTTGTGATGTAGACCGTCGCGCCCTCACCCACCTTACGATAGAGATCGATCACGTCTGTGGATTTCATGCGGACGCAACCGTAGCTGACTGGCTTGCCGATGTCTTTTTCGGCAGCAGTGCCGTGGATGTAAATGCAGCGGGAGTAGGTGTTATCGTTCTTTCTTTCTGTTCCCCGGAGCCAGAGGATACGGGAAACGATGGGGTCACGGCCGGGCGAATTGGGCTTAACGACTTCCCCGGTCCATTTGCGGCTCTTGAAGACAGCGCCGGCCGGCTTTCCTCCGCCGATCTTTTCGGCGACCTCCATGCGGCCAAGAGGAGTGCGGTAGCTACCCCTTTCATTGCCCAGTCCGTATTTTGAGGTCGAAACGGGGTAGGTATTGACCACCTTCCCTTCCTTGTAGAGAACCAGCTTCTGGGCCGGAACCGATATCTGGAGCACACTGGAGGTGTCCTTCTGTGCGGTTGGCTTGGTGGAGCAACTCGTTGAAAACAACGCAGCCGCGACAATCATAGCGCTGGCGGCAATTTGGATTTGTGTTTTCACTTTCATTCGGGTCTAGCAGCTATAACGAAAGGCAGGCGATTCTATTAGAATGCCTCGTAGCTAATTCCCGAGAGATTGGATGAAAGTTGAGGAGAGTGGTCGACAGGAAGTCTGCCTTCAGAGATTATAAGGCAATCTTAACTAAAAGACAAATTTCTAGCATTCTTTGCTGCCGGAATTTACTTTGGACCGTTTCTATAAAGGGGGACTGCTCCTGCCGCCTTATGTATCGCTTTTTAAATTTGGGGATCACCTGCAGCCTGGTAGGGCTATTTGGAATTTGCGGCAGCCTTATCGCTCAGGAAATTCCGGATGAATTGCTTGAGGACGAGCACGTTCGCGAAGAATTCGGGGTTAACCAGTTCACGACCCCTTCGATTCGGAAAATTTTCGAGGATCTGCAAACGCTGCGGCCCCTTCCGTATGACGAACTCAAACGCCAGTGGCCGGAGGACGTTCCCCAGGATCGTACTGAGTTGGCCCTCAGCGTGGGGTTTCTTCTTGCGGACGGTTTTTTCGCTGTTGAGTCGGAGCAGCTCTACGATCTCGAGCCGGTGGGTCGCACCTTGCTGATCCATGCTAAAGGGCTCGGGTCGGGGTCTCGTATCTCCAGTCACATGAATAGCCTGCTCCAGAAAGCGGCTGGTAGCGACTGGGAAGAGCTCAAGCTCGAACTGGCCCGCACCCAGAAAGATGTGGAGAAAGAAATGGTCCTGATTCGTGATGTGGATGCGGCTAATTTGATCAGTCTCGCCGGATGGCTGCGCGCTTTCGAGATTGGCTGCACCGCGTCGCTCAATCCCTACAGTCCGGAGAAAGCCTCTATCCTGGCGCGACCGGAAGTAGTCGAGTATTTCATTGCTAGTCTCGAGACGATGGAGCCTCGCATCCAAGGCAATGAGATGGTCAAAGAGATACGCACTAACCTCAAGGAAATCGAGGAGAAAATCAATCTGCCGGAGCAGGAGCTACTGAGTGAAAATGAAGTTGAGGATCTACGCCTCATGGTGGAGACGCTCGTGGACGATATCTATGGATCAAAGCGCGTCATCGTTTCTACTCAGGGTGGTGCGACAAAGCCGAGGGGAGAGACACCGACCACGGTAAAGCCCGATGCCACGGGCGGCGTGATTTCCGGTGAGTTACCGGAGTAGGTCAAGAAAGCCCCTAGGCAAAGGGCATGAGGCACACGGGGAGGATTTGGATGCTTGCTGGTTTCCAGCGAGCCGGGGCGCCCCGCCCTACTATGAATACTAAGACTATTCTTCCTCGGGGAGCAGGTACTTGGAAGCCTGCTCGACGTCTTTATCACCACGACCGGAGAGGTTGACGACGATGATCTGATCCTTGTCCATCACCGGGGCAATCTTTTTCACATGAGCCAAGGCATGAGAGGTTTCTAGTGCTGGAATGATTCCCTCGACGGCCGCCAGTTCCTGGAAAGCATCCAATGCCTCGTCGTCAGTAGCATAGGTGTAGTCAACGCGGCCGGCGTCCTGCAGGAAAGCGTGTTCCGGTCCGACGGCAGCGTAGTCCAGTCCTGCTGAGACGGAATGAGTTAGCTCGATCTGACCGTCGTCGTCGGAAAGCAACCAAGTCTTGGTGCCCTGAAGCACGCCGAGTTTGCCTCCCTGGAAACGGGCCGCGTGTTCGCCCTGCTTGATGCCGTGACCACCAGCTTCGACGCCGACCATCTTCACATTTTTGTCGTCGAGAAAAGGATGGAACATCCCGATGGCATTGGAACCTCCACCGACGCAGGCAATGAGCAAATCAGGAAGACGCTCTTCGCGTTCCATGATCTGGGCACGGGCTTCAACGCCGATGACGCGATGGAAGTCGCGCACCATCATGGGATAAGGATGCGGGCCTAGGGCACTACCTAAAATATAATGAGTGTCGCGCACGTTGGTGACCCAATCACGAAGCGCTTCGTTAACCGCTTCCTTCAAGGTTTTCTGGCCGGCTTCGACGCCGCAGACTTCAGATCCGAGCAGTTTCATGCGGACCACATTAAGGTGCTGACGCTCCATGTCGATGGCGCCCATGTAAACGACACACTCGAGTCCAAAACGGGCCGCTACTGTTGCTGTGGCAACGCCGTGCTGTCCGGCCCCGGTTTCGGCTATGATGCGTTTCTTGCCGAGTCGCTTGGCAAGTAGGATTTGACCAAGCGCGTTGTTGATCTTGTGAGCTCCGGTATGAAGGAGGTCCTCACGTTTAAGGTAAATCTTGGCACCGCCAAGTTTCTCTGTCCATCGCTCGGCGAAGTAGAGTGGCGTTTCGCGGCCACAGAACTCAGCGAGCAGTTGTTTCAGCTCGGCCTGGAACTCCGGGTCGGCCTTGGCTTTGTGGTATTCAGCGGTCAACTCGTCGAGGGCTGCGACAAGGGTTTCCGGGACAAAGCTGCCTCCGAAGGTTCCAAAGTGTCCGCTGGCGTCGGGCTGGGCTGCCGTGGTTACCGTGCTCATGTGGAAGGTGATTACGTTTCGAGTGCCGGAATTGTTTTCATTGCTCGCATTTCTGTCGGTCCGTGTATATTCGCCCCGTCAGAGGCTGTGGAGTCATGGCAGGTAAACTCCGCCAGGGCCGGAAGGCAGCAACGGTAGCTTGTCCATGATTGCCGCAGTCCTCTGGCACTTTTTACGGTGATCAGGCGGCAGCGGTCTCGCCAACCTGGAACACCTCTCGGGCGTCCGCGACTTCGCCTCTAACAGCGGCGGCGGCCACCATCACGGGTGACATGAGGATCGTTCGTCCGGTTGGGCTTCCCTGGCGCCCCTTGAAGTTTCGGTTACTGGAACTTGCGCACAGCTGGTCTCCAACCAGTTTGTCCGGGTTCATGGCAAGGCACATGGAGCAGCCGGCGCCGCGCCATTCAAAGCCTGCATCTTCAAAAATGGTGTGGAGTCCTTCCTGACGGCAGAGGTGATCTACGATCTCGGATCCGGGAACGGCAATTGCTTGAACGCCCTCGGCGACTTTGTGGCCCTGGAGGAATTTGGCGGCCTCGCGGAAGTCGGAAAGACGACCGTTGGTGCAGCTACCAATGAAGCAGACATCAACCGGCGTGCCGGCGATAGGAGTTCCGCCTTTAAAGTTCATATACTCGAGGGCTTCCTCGATGGAGGCCTTCTCTTCCTCATCATCCACATTGGTGGTGGAGGGGATGTTCTCGTTCACAAAGATGCCATGGTCAGGAGAGATGCCCCAGGTGACGGAGGGAGCTATGTCCTTGGCCTTGATGTCTACGACGTCGTCGTAGACGCAGTCGGCATCAGAGGCGATCCCCGTCCATTCCTCGACTGCAGCGTCCCAGTCGCCGCCCGTAGGCGAGTAGTTGCGGTCCTTGAGGTATTCGAAGGTCTTCTCGTCGGGATTGACGTAACCGCAGCGGGCTCCGCCTTCGATGGACATGTTGCAGACCGTCATGCGCTCCTCCATGGAGAAGTTATCGAAAACACTGCCACCGTATTCGTAGGCGTAGCCGATACCGCCCTTAGCGCCGAGCAACTTAATAATGTGGAGCGCCACATCTTTGGCGTAAACGCCAGGAGGAAGCTTGCCGTCCACATTGATGCGGCGGACCTTGAGCTTGGTCATAGCCATGGTCTGGGTGGCCAGCACGTCGCGGATCTGGGTCGTGCCGATACCGAAAGCGATCGCGCCGAAAGCCCCGTGGGTCGCGGTGTGGGAGTCACCGCAGGCGATGGTGGAACCGGGCTGAGTGATGCCCTGTTCGGGGCCCACGACGTGGACGATACCCTGGCTGCCACTTCCGATGTCAAAGAAAGTCACGCCGAACTCTTCGCAGTTTTCGCGAAGCGCCCGAATCATGTCCTGGGCAAGGTTATCTTCGAAAGGCTCAACCTGACTCCTTGTCGGGACAATGTGATCGACCGTCGCAAAAGTGCGGTTGGGATACTTCACCTCGAGACCCAGATCACGAAGCATTCCGAATGCCTGCGGGCTGGTGACCTCGTGGATGAGATGAGTACCAATAAGAAGCTGGGTTTGCCCGTTGGACAACTCCCTGACTGAGTGGGCTTCCCATACTTTTTCGAAAAGACTCTTGCTCATATACCTGTCGTGTAAAAATGCGGGGGAGACATTAGCACAAGGTGGCTCAGAGCGATAACGGAAATGTCGCGTCACTTTCGCTTTCAGGGGCAGATAAAATACTTTAGCCCCATTGATTTTCGGTGCTCGTGCTTTCTAGACTGGGACGTTCGCATCTGATAACGCCAAGACCTCTGAAATTATGCGAGAATGACTGCAAAATTTGAAAACTGATGATCCTGCTGGTGTTTTTCACCGGCATGTTTCTGTTCGGATGTGAAAAGACCGTTGAAGGCATCAAAGAGGACGCTTCCGATGCCTTGGAAAAGACGGAGGGAGCAGCAGAAGAAGCTATAAAGAAGTTAGGGGATGCTGCAGGCGATGCCGTCAAAGCGGCAGAAGACGCCGCTAAAGATATGAAAAAGGACGCCAAGAACAAGTTCAAGGAAGCGTTCGGTGCTGTGGCTGATAAGGTCAAGGAAGCCTTTAACGAAGCTACCAAGAAAGTCGAGGACGCGACCGGGT
The DNA here is from genome assembly GCA_002862135.1 of Verrucomicrobiota bacterium. Lineage (GTDB taxonomy): Bacteria > Verrucomicrobiota > Verrucomicrobiia > Verrucomicrobiales > DEV007 > Arctic95D-9. Next base: position 23,112 of record PKCI01000081.1, read on the forward strand.
GATTGGTTTCCCGCAACCAACCGATTTACAAAAGCCCCTAGCTGGATCGGTGGGAGCTTTTTTGTCTCTGGAAGTCAGCTGCCCATCGTGGCACCCATGACTCCGGCTGCAACCGCAATGATCATGACGATTGGATAAAGCGCGATGAAAATGATCATCCAGACGCCAACGAACTTCCAGAAGGCACGCATTTCATTGAGAGCTCCGACCAGGGTCGTTTCAGTAGGTTGGTTGATCAGTTGTGAGCACCGGCTGGAAAATTTGCTGAGCTTGAGGGCTGGGTAGATGTAGATAATGGCTAACACGATGTAGAGCGCACCTATCAAGATCATCCCAATCATGCCGCCCATCTCGTCCCCTATTTCCTCAAAAGCTGCCCCTGCAGCGCCTCCAACAGCGCCGACGCCCATGAGGGCAATCCCGGCAAAAAGCAAAAGTCCTGAGCCGATCCAGAGCATGACACTGAAGAACAACGTCCAGCCCTTCGTCTTGGCGAGTTGGTCAACAACGGCGGACGAAACGTCGCCTGATGCAGGAGAGAGATAGGATTCCATGATGCTGTTCTATCCAATTTTGAAATGGATAGCAAGGACGCTGCCTTTATTGGATTGTTAGAATTCCGGTGTAGTGACGGAATCTGGATGGGACCGGCAGATTAAAGACTGTCTTACGATGCGGGCAGGCGAGCTTGTGGATGCTGGTTGACGGGAATCATTGGCTTCTATCAGTTACCTTTCAATTGAAGCTCCAAAAAGGGTGCGGTTCGACTTTCCTCGACCTTCACAATTTCTTCGGGCGTTCCGGCTGCGACGATGTTGCCGCCGTCCGCTCCGGCTTCAGGACCAATTTCGATAAGGTGGTCGGCTTCGGCCATGATCTCGAGACTGTGCTCAATGACAACGACGGTGTGCCCGTCGTCGACGAGATGGTGTATGACCTCGAGAAGGCGCTTCACGTCGGCGGTGTGAAGGCCGATACTAGGCTCTTCGATGAGGTAAAGGTTCGACCTGGGCTGGCGGTTCTGGCGGAGTCGCGCGTTGGCCGAGCGACCGATGCCGCGGGTTAGTTCGGTGACAAGTTTAATGCGCTGGGCCTCGCCTCCGGACACGGACGGGCTGGGTTGGCCGAGGCGCAGGTAGCCGAGGCCGGTGTCCTTCATCAGGTTGAGGGTTCGGGAGATCTTTGGGTGACCCTGGAAGAACTCTGCCGCTTCCTCGATCGAGAGTTCCATGATGTCCCCGATGGATTTGCCGTTGTATTCGATCTCGAGGGTGGGGCTGTTGAACCGTCGACCCTGACATTCCTCGCAAATGACGTAGGTCGTGGGAAGGAAGTTCATCTCCAGCTTGATCTGACCGTTGCCCTTGCAGGCTTCGCAGCGACCTCCTTCGGTGTTGAAAGAGAATCGGGAGGCGGTATAGCCCCGGGCGCGTGCGTCAGGCAGTTGGGCAAAGAGCTTGCGGATCTCGTCAAAGACCTTGACGTAGGTCGCCGGAGTGGAGCGTGAGGTTTTGCCAATAGGGGATTGATCAACTTCGTAGACCGCTTCGAGTTGGTCAACACCCTCGATCTCTCTCCAGGTTTTCTTCACGGCCACCTTTTTCTTTGGCACAGCTTTTTTCTTGGCATTTTTTCGGGTTGGCTTTTTCAGGGCCGAATCGACTGCGGGCTTCAGCACGCCGCGCATGAAACTGGATTTCCCGGACCCTGAGATGCCGGCGATTACGGTGAGCCGTCCTACCGGGATACGAACATCGATGTTCTTGAGATTATTGGCGCTGGCGCCCTTGATTCGAATCCATCCCTCCTTGCGGTTCTTCGCGGGGAGTTTGCGGCGATGCCCTTTCATGGGGTGGATAAGTGGGCAGGTGAATGCTTCCAGAGTGGGAGAATGGCTGCTTCTATTCTTACTGTTGAAGAGTTTTTCCGGTGGTCCCTCCCAGACAACTTCACCTCCGAATTGGCCAGCTCCCGGTCCGAGGTCGATAAGGTGATCTGAGCGCCGGATCGTTTCTTCGTCGTGTTCGACAACGACCAGGGAATTGCCCTTGTCCTTGAGCGCGCTCAGAGTGTTGAGCAGGTTGGCGTTGTCCCGTGGATGCAGGCCGATAGTGGGCTCGTCGAGCACGTAGAGCACGCCGCGCAGGTTGGAGCCAAGTTGTGCAGCCAGGCGAATGCGTTGGCTCTCCCCACCGCTGAGCGTGGTGGCGGAACGATCGAGGTGGAGGTAGCCCAAGCCGACCTCTTCCATGAAATGCAGGCGCTGGGTGATCTCGGGAATGATATCGCGAGTGATGAGTGCGGCCTGCTTGTCGAATTTAAATCCGCTGATGAGCTGCTTTGCTTCGCTGACCGAGAGCGCGGCAATCTCATGAATGGCGATCTGCTTTTTGTCCTGTTCAAGCCGAACGAATCGCGCAACTTCGTTGAGACGTGCCCCGTTGCACTCGGGACAGATCTCGGTGTTGCTCTCATCCTTAGCGCGGGATCGTCGGTATTCTTCCCGCAGCTCTGCGTCGAGTTGTGACTCGGCATCACGCTCGTCGGAACGGACCACTCGCTTCTCGACGGTGCCGTAACCCCGACAGAGCGGACACCAGCCGTGGGGGGAATTGTAGGAAAATAGACGCGGATCGAGTTCTTCGAAGGAGCGTCCGGTGTCAGGATCGCTCATTTCGGTATTCGCCACCTGGATACGGTTGTCAGGATCGAGGAAGCGCAGCGTACGTTTGCCGAGGCGAAGTGCGGTTTCGACGAATTCGAGCACGCCTTCCGGCGAAGTCGTCGGCGTCACTTCGCCGACAATGACATCGATGGTGTGTTCCTTGAATCGTTCGAGGCGTTCGAACGAATCCACTTTGACGAACTGCCCGTCGACCAGCAAAGTGTCGAAACCCTGTCGTCCGGCCCATTCTGCGATGTTGGCGTGGTACCCTTTTCTTGCCTTGATCAGCGGCGCCATCACTTTGACGGGGCGATTGCCATTTTTCGAGGCCTCACGGATTCGGGTGACAATGGAAGTGACACTTTGTTTCTCGACCTTCTTTCCTGAGTCGGGAGAGAACTGATTGCCGACCTTGGCATAGAGAAGGCGAAGGAAATGCCAAACCTCGGTGACGGTGGCGACGGTGGATTTACCGCCTCCCCTGGAGATACGTTGTTCGATGGCCACCGTTGGAGGCAGGCCCGAAACAATATCAATGTCAGGGCGCTCCATCTGCTCGACAAACTGGCGCGCGTAGGTGGACATGCTGTCGAGGAAGCGACGCTGGCCTTCGGCGAAAAGAATGTCGAAGGCGAGGGTGGACTTGCCGGAGCCACTCAGGCCGGTGACGACGACAAACTCTTCCCGCGGTATGGTGACGTCAATTTCCTTGAGGTTGTTTTCCCGGGCGCCATGCAACTGGATGGCATTGGTGGCACGATCGTTTTCGTAGAGAACCGGATTCGATGAGTCGGCGACCTTGAGCTGTTCGCGAGCTACTGACTGGCGGGGAGTGAGATGTTGAGAAAGGTAGCGACCGGTGTGTGATCCAACATGGGCCATGACTTCTTCAGGCGTCCCGGCGATGACCACCTCTCCGCCGTGAACTCCGGCTTCAGGGCCAAGGTCGACGATATGATCCGCACATTTGATGACATCAAGGTTGTGCTCAATCACAACGACGGAATCGCCCGCATCGACGAGGCGCTCGAAGACTTTCAGCAGCATACCGGTATCATCAAAGTGGAGGCCGGTAGTGGGCTCGTCGAAGAT
>PKCI01000079.1 GCA_002862135.1 Verrucomicrobiota bacterium
AATTCTCTCCATCACCTTGAACCATGCCAAAGAGCCGCTCTCGATTGAGGCCTTCACCAATCTCAGCATCGCCAACGCGCTGATCTGGCTTAATGGCGTTGAGCTGACCGATCTCGAAGCCACCTATGCCACCGAGGTGCTCAGCGAAATCCGTAAACGACTCACTTTTCTCAATACCGTTGGCCTTGGTTATCTTTCCCTGGACCGTCAGAGTGGTACTTTGTCAGGTGGAGAGAGCCAGCGCATCCGACTCGCGACCCAGCTCGGTGCAGGACTCGCCGGTGTTCTCTACGTCCTCGATGAGCCCAGCATCGGCCTGCACCAGGCGGATAACGAAAAGCTGATCAAGACCCTCAAGGACCTTCGTGATATCGGTAATACGGTCGTGGTGGTGGAGCACGACGAAGAGACCATGCTCGCCGCTGATCACCTTCTCGACCTCGGGCCCGGCGCCGGGGAAAAGGGAGGAAAGTTACTCTCCCAGGGGACTCCGGAAGAAGTTCTCGCTGACGAAAACTCAATCACCGGGGCGTATCTGTCCGGGACTTCATCGATCCAGATTCCTCCCGTCAATCCGGTCGATTCTGACTCCCTCACGCTGACCGTGCTCGGAGCGAAAGAGCACAACCTGAAGAACATTGATGTCACGTTTCCTCTCGGGAAATTCACCTGCGTGACCGGCTTGTCCGGAAGCGGTAAGTCTACCCTCGTCGACAATATCCTGCGCCGTGCTCTCTTCCGCCACTTTCATCAGAACAAGGACAAGCCCGGTGAACACAACGGCATCGAAGGAATCGAAAATATCGACAAGGTCATCGTGATCGATCAAACACCGATCGGACGCAGCCCCCGCTCCAATCCGGCCACCTACATCGGCGTCTTCGGCCCGATCCGCGATCTCTTTTCCCAGCTTCCCGCTTCACGCACCCGGGGCTACGAACCGGGCCGCTTCAGCTTCAACGTCTCCGGAGGTCGCTGCGAAACCTGCCAGGGTGACGGCATGATCAAGATCGACATGCACTTTCTCAGCGACGTCTACGTCACTTGCGAATCCTGCAACGGCCGCCGCTACAATCGCGAAACTCTCGACGTCACCTACCGGGGCAAGTCGATTGCAGATGTCCTCGAAATGACCGTCGAAGAGGCCCTGGCTTTCTTCCAGAAGATCCCCAAGATCAGCCAGCAGCTCCGCGCTCTCCACGACGTCGGGCTAGGCTATGTTCGACTTGGCCAGTCAGCCACCACTCTGTCGGGAGGCGAAGCTCAACGCATCAAACTGGCGGCTGAACTCGGCAAAACAGCCACCGGCAAGACTCTCTACCTGCTCGACGAACCGACCACCGGACTCCACTTTGCCGATATCTCCACTCTTCTTCAGGTATTTTATCGCCTCCGCGATCAGGGTAATTCTCTCTTCGTGATCGAACACAACCTCGATGTCATCAAGTGCGCTGACTGGGTCATCGATATGGGGCCGGGTGGCGGAGAGGCCGGCGGAACAGTTGTGGCCGAAGGGACGCCAGAGGGGATTTCGAAAGTTGAGAAGTCCATGACCGGAAAATACTTGGCGCGGTATTTTTAAACACTCTTCATCCTGCTCCCCACAATCGACTTGAAAGATTAAGAGCAAGAATAGGATGAAGATCAGGACGGTCTCAGCCGCCACTGTAACATACACCCACCAGGAATCGAACCTGGACCTTCGGCTCCGGAAACCGACGTAATATCCATTTTACTATGGGTGCTTTACAAGGCCGCTTGAGTCGAAGGTGACCGCAATCTGCCGGGGGCCGGTAAGGTGTCGCTTCTCACCGCCGTTCGCAAGCTCAAAACCGGCCATTTCGCCATGGAAACTGGCGCTTTACACCCCCGTAACACGGCCATATCGTCCCGCCCGTCGTGAATTCGCGACTCTTTCCCGAAAAATCCGGATATGGTGAAGGAAACAACAGGCAAAAGGGTGGTCATCAAGATCGGCACCGGCGTGCTCACGCGCGGTTCCGGGGGCGAGATTAATCACTCTGTTCTCGCCGGACTTTCCCAGGCTATCTCGGATCTTCACAAGGCCGGACACGACGTCCTCATGGTCACCTCCGGCGCCGTCGGTGCCGGGCTCTCCACTTTCGGATTCACCGAGCGCCCCACGGAAACCAATAAACTTCAGGCATGCGCCGCCGCCGGGCAGGCTCGACTCATGCACCTATACGAGAGCCAGTTCAGTCATCACGGACTCAAGGTGGCTCAACTACTCGTCACCCAGGACGACCTCGAAGATGAGCGACGCTGCACCAACGTGCTCGCGACCTTGAACGCGATCCTCCCCCATCGCCAGGTCATCCCCATCATCAACGAGAATGACTCGGTCTCGGTCGCGGAATTAAAAGTCGGCGACAACGACGTCCTTTCTTCGATCGTCGCCCGTCTCATCGACGCCGATCTGCTCCTTCTCCTCACCAGCGTCGACGGCCTGCTCGGTCCCGACGCCGAGTCCGATACCGACATCATCGAGCAAGTCGATGACATCGATTCAGTTCTCGACTTTGCCCGTGATGAAAAGGGCGAACTGTCCGTAGGCGGCATGGCCAGTAAGCTGCTCGCCGTCCAATCGTCCGTATCCGCAGGCATCGAAACCATTATCGCCAGCGGCCTCCGTCCCGAGAATCTCGACGAGCTCGTTAAGGGCGGTGGCATCGGTAGCCGCTTCCCAGCTTCCTGACAAAGCCCTATTTTTCTCCTATTTGCATTCGCTCACTCGATCTCCAGTTCTCGAAAAAAAAAGATCTTCGTAGTCTTGATCCTTTTCTTTTTTCAGCGCAGAGCCCATCCGACTTTCGCCCCTCGTATCTTCATACCTTTCAAGCTCTCTCCAGAGCGCCCCTAATCATGACTTCTGAAGAAATCCGCGTCCAGGTCTGGCAAATGGGCAAACAGGCCCGCGCCGCTGCTCACGCTCTCACCAAGCTAACCACCGAAGAGAAGAACGATATTCTTATCGCCATGGCTGACGGTATCATGGCACGCGAAGCTGAAATCACTGCCGCGAACGAGCAGGATCTCGCCGGCGCCGATGAGCTTGGCCTCACCGATGCGATGAAAGACCGTCTGCGTCTCGATCATGACCGCATCAAAGCCATGGCCGACGGCATCCGCGAGGTGGCCGAGCTCCACGATCCGACTGGAGAAATCATCCGTGAGTGGGATCGCCCTAACGGGATCAAGCTCCAGAAGAAGCGTACCCCCATTGGCACCATCGGTATCATCTACGAAAGCCGTCCCAACGTGACCGCCGATGCCGCTGTCCTCTGCTTCAAGACTGGTAATGCCACGATTCTTCGTGGTGGGAAGGAAGCGATTCACTCAAACCGCGCCATTGCCGAGGCACTCCAACACGGAGGTGCCGAAGCCGGGCTTCCGGATCACAGCATTCAGCTTATCCCTTTCACTGATCGCGAGAGTGTTCAACACCTCTGCGAAATGGGCACTTATCTCGACCTCATCATCCCCCGCGGTGGTGCTGGCCTGATTGAAGCCGTGGTTGGAATGGCTCGCATGCCGGTGATCAAGCACTATGACGGCATCTGTCACGTCTACGTCGACAAGGACGCTGACCTCGACATGGCCGAAGCCATCGTCGTGAATTCCAAGATCCAGAAGCCCTCCGTCTGCAACGCACTTGAAACACTTCTCATTCACAAGGATGTCGCCGAAAAGTTTGCCCCGCAGATCGCTGAGAATCTCTTTGCCAAGAACGTGGAGCTCCGTGGCGACGACGCCTTTCAACAACTCGCTGGAGTCGACGTTAAACCTGCGACCGTGGACGACTGGACAGCTGAATATCTCGATTACATTCTCGCCGTGAGAGTCGTCGACAGCCTCGACGATGCCATCACACACATTAACGAGTTTGGTTCCCATCACACCGACAGCATCGTCACGGCAAACGGAGCGGCGGCTGATCAGTTTCACCTCGAAGTCGATTCGGCCTGCGTTTTCTGGAACACCTCAACCCGCTTCGCTGATGGAGCCGAGTTCGGATTCGGCGCCGAGATCGGGATCAGCACCGACAAGCTTCACGCCCGCGGCCCGATGGCGCTCGAGGAACTCTGCAGCTACAAGTATCTTTCCTTCGGCAGCGGCCAGCTGAAATAGCCTCGCGAAGCGAGGCAGTGTCTAGTAGTTAGCTCTTAGCCTTACTTGGTGCCTTCCGTTTGGTGCCTCTCCTCACCCAAACACGCCCCACCCGGCCACAGCTGCCAAAACGACAACAAGCCACGACGGCCACTTGAGAACGAGGAGCGCCGCCGAGACTCCGAGCAGGAAAAGCAAGTCCGTCGCACTTTGGATCGCTCCAACCCAGACGGGTTCGTAGAGCGCCGCCCCCAGCAGGCCGACCACAGCGGCATTCGTTCCCGCCAATGCCGCCCGCACCCCGGGACGACGTACCGCACCCTGCCAGAAGGGCATCACGCCCATGACCAGCAACCAAGCCGGCAGGAAAATTCCTAACAGGCTGACCAAAGCCATCCCCCAGGCTCCGCCCGGCCCTTCAATGAGAGATCCCAAGAAAGCCGAGAAAGTGAAAAGCGGTCCGGGCACGGCCTGAGCCGCGCCGTAACCGGCAAGAAATTCTTCCCGTGTGACCCATCCGGGCCCGACGACTTCTTCGCTGAGCAATGGGAGGACAACGTGCCCGCCGCCGAATACGAGCGAACCACTTCGATACATCGCCGTGAACGCTTCCAAAGGCTGTCCCGGGGCAAACTTGGTCAGCAGCGGCAAGCCAAACAACAGGACAAAAAAGAGAGCCAGGCAGGTGATGCCAAGCGCGTAACTCGACTTGACGGGGTGAAATCCTTCGCATGATCCGGTCGAATCGGCAGCATCGTCTTTTTTCTCCGCCAAGAAAATCAAACCAGCGACAGCTCCTAGGGCGATCACCACGATCTGCATCCATGCTGGGGACGTGGCGAGGATAACCCCCCCGGCCGCAAGCGCGATGAGCTTGTGAAGCTTGCCGGGGCACAATCCTTTCCACATGGAAGTCACCGCATTGGCAATCACAATCACAACGGCGATCTGCAGTCCACGCAGCCAACCCGCCCCCTCGAGTCCCCCTCCAAAAGCCATCACTCCGATACCGAAAGCCGTTAAGGCAAGCGCCGACGGCAAGGTGAATCCTGTCCATGCCGCCAACGCACCGGCCCAGCCGGCACGACGCCAGCCGATCGTCAGTCCCAACTGGCTGCTGGCAGGTCCGGGAAGAAACTGGCACAGCGCCAGCTGATCAGCGAATTCAGACTCAGTCAGCCATTTTTTCACCCCCACAAAGCGATCGCGGAAAAACGCCACGTGCGCGGTCGGCCCTCCAAATGAGGTCAGACCCAGCAGGAAAAATTCGCGCAGCACTTCGAGAACATTCTTCATCGTCGCTTTAATCGAACGAATCCGCCGCCGAATCAATCTGAGATTAACAGCGCAACGAATCCGTCACAGTGCCGACAAACTTGCCAAAGCCGCGAGATTCCGATTCAGTTTAAGGTCTCGCGACTTTTCCCGCCTTAGAACCATGATGACAGTTCTCACCCGAATCCTGGCATTTACCCCCCTCCTGGCCGTTTCTCTACCCGCCTTCTTAGAGGCCCAGTCTGAACCGGTCCGCAACGGAGCCGTCGAAGCTCGCCTCATTTCGAACCACAGCACCATCACTCCCAGCCAGACTTTCACGGTCGGTCTCGAGCTCAAAATCGATGAAACCTGGCACACCTACTGGATCAATCCGGGGGAAACCGGCCAACCCACCACCCTCGACCTGACTCTTCCCGAAGGCTTCAGCGCAAGCGAACTTCAGTTCCCCGTCCCCAAGCGCTTCATCACCGACTACGGTTTCAACATTCTCGAAGCCGGTTTCGGGTATGAAAAAGAGGTCGTTCACCCCATGACCATCACCGCGCCTGACTCGATCAAGGCCGGCGACACAATCACTATCCAGGGACGCGGCACCTGGCTCATGTGCGATCCTTCAGAGTGTGTTCCAGGCAAGGGCGATTTCTCCCTGACTCTTCAGGTGGGCGACACCCCAGAGGCATCAGCGGAATCCACGACGATTGAAAAGTTCTTGAAAAAACTTCCCAAGAAAGTCAACTGGGCCACCACAATTGCGCTCGAAGGTGACAAGCTCGTCTCCACCGTAAGGATCCCTGAAGGCACCTTTCCCGAATACGCCGATCTTCACTTCTATCCCTACGAAGTCTTACAGTTCGACCAGCTGGCCAAGACGGAGATCAACGAGATCGAAAACGGTCTGTCATTTACGACCGTGAAGCATGCCGACCTCGAAGCGGTGCCCGAAACATTCGATGCCCTTATCATCGCGGAAGTGGACGGCCACAAAGCCGGCTTCCATGCCAGCACCGAACCACATGGTTCCGCCACGCTGACTGAAGCCTCCACCAACACAGACGAAGTTTCAACGGACACCGACGAACGCTCCATGCCCTTCGGAGGAGGTATCTTCGGAATCCTGCTCGCTGCTTTTCTTGGTGGAATGATTCTTAACGTGATGCCCTGTGTCTTTCCTGTAATTTCGCTCAAGGTACTCTCCTTTGTGGGACAAGCCGGAGAGGACCGGAGAAAGGTCTTTGCCCACGCCCTCAGTTTCACCCTCGGTGTCCTCGTCTTTTTCTGGATCCTGACAACCGGCTTACTCATCGTGAGAGCCTCCGTTGGAGAGGTTGGATGGGGAGAACAACTTCAGCAACCCGCCTTCGTCATCGGTCTCATCTTCGTGATGGTTCTTGTGGCACTGAACCTGTTTGGTGTCTTTGAAGTCGGCACCTCCCTCACTGGCGTCGGCGGTGGCCTCACCAGCAAGAAAGGCTATAGTGGCAGTTTCTGGAGTGGCGCCCTTGCCGTGTTGCTGGCAACGCCCTGCACCGCTCCGCTGATGGCCCCGGCAATCACCTTTGCCCTCTCCCAGTCAGCACCGTTTACCATCACTGTGTTCACCGCCCTTGGCCTTGGCATGGCGGCTCCCTATTTCCTCTTCGCAATCTTTCCGAAGTTGCTCGACGTGCTTCCGGCGCCGGGCACATGGATGGAAACCTTCAAACAGTTCATGGGTTTCCCCATGCTCGTCGTCGCCGTCTGGTTGATCGGAGTTCTTTCGAAGCAACTCAATGTCTCAGGCTTGCAGTGGTCGCTGGCAGCGGTTGTCCTGCTTGCTCTCGCCGGCTGGATCCTGGGCCGCTACACCGGTTTCGACAAACCGGGACCAACTCGCCTCAAAGGGAGAATTGCTGCGGCTCTCATTTTCCTGCTTAGCGTCGGAATGGCCTATGAAGCTTCCGGCAGCAGGGCTGAACCTTCACAGGTGGAGATCCAGGACGTAATTGCCCAGAAGCAGGCCGAAGGCAAAAACGTCTTTGTCGATTTCACCGCTGAATGGTGCGTCACTTGCAAGGTCAACGAACGCACCACCATCAAAACGGACAAGACCAGGAAGTTCTTTGATGAAAACAACATCGAACTGGTCTTCGCCGACTGGACCAATCAGGATCCGGCCATCACGAAGTTACTCAAGGAACATGGCCGCGCCGGTGTGCCACTCTACGTGATGTATCCCGCTGACCCTGACAAGGACTCTATCGCCCTCCCCGATGGCCTCATCACTTTCGGTCACATTGAGGACGCTTTCGAAAAATTGGAGAAATAAGCATTGCGATATGCCGAGAGTGACAGCCAACGAGCTTTGCTCGGCCCGCTGTTTATCTTACTCTATCAGTAAGAGCATCTTGTCAGGGTGATCGGTAATAATTCCGTCTACCCCAGCTTCAAGCCACTTGGAAGCGACTTCAGGATCATTCACCGTCCACAAGGCAACCCGGCTCCCAAGTGCATTCAGCATCTCCAGACCCGGAGGTATCATATTACTGAACTTCCAGCCCACCCATTCCGGCTTTAACGATTCGAACTGCGTCAACTTTTCCGCCGAAAATGATTTGCTCCCGAGGGCACCAATGGGAGTCTTCGGTAATTCTTCACGAAAGGCCTCGAGAAACTTCCAGTCAAAGCTCTGCACTATCACTTTCTCTCCGGCACCGAGTGTTCGAATCACCTCGGCATAGGTCGCAGCCTCCCCGCTCTTCCTCTCGATCAACGGAATCGCTCCCCCTTCGAGGCAAATCCGAATGGCCGTCGCAAGATCGATCACTTTTTCCCCGTCGAAAGAACCGTCTCCGAACCATTTCCCCACTTCGAGGGAACTCACTTCCTCCAAGGTGATCGACTCAATGCTCCCCTCACGCCCCGCCAGCCGTTCCAGCTTATCATCGTGGAAAAGGACCAGACTTCCGTCGGCAGTTCCCCGCACGTCGAACTCGATCACTTTCGCTCCCATCCTGAGCGCCTTGCGGATCGCCACTTCGGTATTCTCCGGCGCGACAACACTGGCTCCGCGATGAGTAATGATCACCTGCCCTTCAAACGCCTCTGTACTGCTCAGTGCAACGCTCATGAAACAGAGGATTAAAAGATGTCGGTGACATCCAAAAAGGTTGTTTCGCATGATTCGGCTTATTGACTCATAGTTTCTCGAAAAACTTTTAGCGACAGTGAAACTCTACCTCTCCACTTAGTGATACCTCTGGATTAAATGGCTGCAGTCCCCCACGAATGTAGTGGCTCATTTCCCTCTGAGCCCGAAAATCACCCGGTAGAGAAACAGGATGACCATGACGCCGCCCACCGAAACGGTCATGCTGCGAATATCCCAGGCACTGCCGGCCGCTCCGGGATCCAAGCCCACTTTTTCAGCGATGAAACGCCCTACGGCCGCGCCGCCAATTCCCAACACCGTGGTAATCAGACAGCCTCGCACATGCTTGCCGGGCATCAGGAATCTGCCCAGTGCTCCGGCAACAAATCCAATCGCAATGGTAACTAACCAGCTCATGATCGGATCATCCCAGATGCCCCATTAAGAGTCGAGCGACAATTCCGACGCAGGTGGCTCCTTACCACTTCATGACCTTGTCGAGAAACTGGCGAACCTTGGGATTGCCGGGCGATTCGAACACGCGTTCGGCGCTTCCCTCTTCGATTACCTGCCCGTCAGCAAGAAACACCACATGATCCGCCGACTGCCGCGCAAATCCCATCTCGTGAGTCGAAAGGACAATACGCTGGCCGGCATTGCAGAGTTCCTCGATCAAATCGAGCACACCGGCTTTCATCTCCGGATCGAGCGCTGAGGTCGGCTCGTCGAGCAGCAGCAAGGCCGGCTCATGGGCCATCGCGCGAGCCAGTGCGATTCGCTGTTGCTGACCGCCCGACAATTGCCCCGGTCGCTTCTCCAGGTGCGCCTCGAGATGAAACCGTTTCACCGCTTCCCGAGCCCGCTCCTCCGCTTTCTCACCACTCCAGCCGTGAACTTGCACCAGCGGAAGCACAATGTTCTCCAACGCGGTGAGGTGAGGAAACAGATTGAAAGCCTGGAAGAGAAACCCGTTCTTCTTGCGATATTCCAGTAGCCCCGCCTCTCCAGGCGGCAGCTCACTACCATCAACACAAATTGCGCCTGAGGTCGGTGTCTCGATCCCTCCAACCAGACGCAGGAAGGTAGACTTCCCGCCTCCTGACGGTCCAATCAATGCGAGGACCTGGACGTCATCCGGCAAGGTCAGGGATACCCCGTCCACCGCGCGGGTGGCTCCATAGTGCTGATGCAGTTCCCGTACTTCAATGCTCATAGGAAAAGCGCTCCTCCAGATGACGGCTCAACAGGGATATGGGGAAGGTCAGAATGAAGTATCCTAGGATCAACGGCAGGTACGCTTCAAACGTGGCGTAGGTATTCGCGTTCGCCTCGCGCGCCTGCATGGTGAACTCGTGCACGCTAATCACAAAGAGCAGCGACGAATCTTTGATCAGGTTGGCAAACTGCCCGGCCGATGCCGGAAGCACCCGACGGATCGCCTGGGGTATGACCACAAACCGATAGGTTTGCCCCTCGGTCAGTCCAATGGCCCGGGCTGAGAGCCACTGCGACTTGGAGATAGATTCCACACCACCACGAAAAATCTCGGACAGATACGCACCCGAAAAACAGGACAACACTACGAGGCCGACCCCGAAGCGGCTGTCCCAATTGATGGCGTCAGCAATGAGATAATAACCGATCAGGATCTGGGTGAGCAGCGGCGTGCCGCGAATCAACTCGACGTAAGCCCGCGAGAGCCAACGCGGCAAGGCATGTGCCGAAAGCTGACCGATCGTGAGCACAACTCCTACGATAACGCTCAAAACCATGGCCGCGAGCGAAATGCCCAAGGTCACCCCCCATCCTGAAATCAGGTTCCCTTTGTACGGAGCAATCGCCGACCAGTTGTAGTCATGGTCGAGAACAACCCAGAAGCCGAAGCAAAACGTCGAGGCGAGAACGATCGATACCGCTACACTGACGTAATACTTCAAAACAGGCTCCTTAAAAAATCTACGCGCTGTCGGCCGTGACGCGATGCGTGGGAGTCGGCATACCGGGCCGGAAATGCTCCAGGTGATTGATCCGGAACAGCAGTCCTGCTCCAATCGCAATCGCCTGCTCCAAACCCGCATCCGCAGCCCGCTCCAGCGTATCCGGGTCCACTTCCGCGCGAATGTTCAGCAGCAGTTCCGCCTCATCCAGAGGCTCGTATAGCCGATGGGAAAGCTCAGGATCAGAATCGCCGCGCACGAGGTTGATCGCAGCAATCTCCATCGGATCGCCCTTCGGATTCAATGTCATCTTGAGGTGGGCCACCTCAGCTCCGGCTTCTTCCAGATTCGTTCGCAGCGAGAACGCGATTTCTCTCAGCAGTTCATTCCCGTCGAACTCTTCGTCACGGCGTTCGTCGCACTTGATTTCAATCGCCGCGTTCAGCCATCCTAACAAAGCCTCTCCCTCACCGTATTTCTCGTAGTCGATATCGAGAAACCGTTTCGAATTCATTTCCGCAGCCAGGACCGCCTCGAACCACTCTTCGCAGCCGGTGCCTTCACGAGCCGACAGCTCAAAAACCTTGGCATCCGGAAATTCCCGGTTCATGGCTGCCCTCAAGTCTTCAACACCTTCCGGGTGAAGCAGGTCGAGCTTGTTGATCACGATGAATTCCGCTTCCTCAAGCTGCTTGCGGTATATGTAGGTCACGTTGTCCGAGAACTTGCGCCCCTCGATGATCCCGAGGATCTGACCGGCACGAACCGGGTCCACCAGCACGCTGAGCGGTGACACACGGTAGTCGTCACCGTAAATCTGCTGCAGGGGCAGGCTCACCGTCGCGACCAGGTCAGTGCAACTTCCCACTGGTTCGGCCAGAAACACGTCGGGACGGTTTTCGGCTGTGAGCGTCGTGGCTGCGTCGATCAGGGAATTGAAGCGGCAGCAGAAACAACCTCCTGAAATTTCTTCGACCGGAAACTGGTTGGACCGGCCAATCATCGAATCCACGAGACCGGCGCCCTGGTCGTTGGTAATCAGACCAACCTTTTGACCATTCTCGTCAAGATACCTGGCAAAGCGTTGAATCAAAGTGGTCTTTCCCGCACCGAGAAATCCACCGATCATAATGTAGGAAGACGACATGGGTAAACTTTCAACATTCAATGCCCAATGATCAACGCTCAAATGCTGCCGCAAACCCGCTGTAACCCGGGGCAACCGTCAGCGCTGCGCCAATCTTTAGTAGCCTTCTTTCTGCATCTTCTCGATTAGGACCTCGAGATGCTCTACGTAGCCATGCACGTCCACACTGGTCTCTTCCGGGTCACCTTTGACAGAATACAGCCAACCGTCCACGTAGGGTGAGCTCTTCACAATACAGGCGTCCTCATCCAGAATTGGATTGCCCTGCTCAAACTCCCCCTCCATCACGCAGAAGAGATCGCTCGCCGCTTTGAACCCCTCGACATAGCCGATCTGCTGCCCGGAAGAAACGGCTCCATCCTTCTCAACTTCGAAACGGGCCTCAACCAGTTCCCCGAGCATTCGGGTTGCGAACTTGGTAAACCCGACGCGCCAGATCCCCTCGCTGCCTTCCTCCTCAACCATCCAGTAATGGCTCAGCGAATACCGGAAGTGCGAAGGCAACCGGGCGGAAAAACGGGCGTGCTTGAATCGAACAAACTCCATGGAGATCAGCCAATAAACTTGGCTCGCAGAAATTCGACCATCATTCGTGCCTTGGAAAGGCGGTATCTTTTCTCGAAAACGTGATATCCATCGGTTTCCATGCGGTCAAGAATGGCGCCGTAAATCCGACGCATCAACTCAGCTGATCGCATGCTCTTCCGGTCCACTTCCGGTAGCACCCGGGTGGCAGCGTCGTAGAATGATCTCGCCACGACCGTCTGATCTTTCATCAATTTGCGAAAAGCGTCCCAATCCGGACTTCCACCTAACAAGTCATCGGGAGTGAGCCCGAACTTGGCCAGCACCTCGGTCGGGATAAACACGCGCCCCTCCCTTGCGTCTTCACCAACGTCGCGCAGGATGTTGGTCCATTGGAGGGCGTAGCCCAGATGCTCGGCATACACCTTCGAAGCCGGATCTTCGTAGCCGAAAATTTCAATGCTCACCAGGCCAACGGCACTGGCGACGTGGTAGCAGTATTTCCTGAGATCCTCATGAGCGACCATCTCCTTCGGATCGAGATCCATCTCCACCCCTGTGACAATTGCCTCGAGGTCATCAGCCGGCAGCTGGCGACGAGAACACATTTCCACGAACTCCGTCTCCACACCGGGCAGTGGCTCTGCGATTTCCCGACGAATCAACTGACGCCAACGATTCAATCCGCTGCGGCGATCATCAGTGGGCACATCGGGAGCATCAGCAAGATCATCAACCACACGGCAAAAGGCATAGAAAATGCCCATGTCGCGGCGCTTCTCGACCGGAAGAATGGCGAGAGCGAACGCGAGATTGGAACCGCTGCGATGAACGATCTGTTGGGTGGTGTCCGTGATGGGATTCAACGAATCAGGCTTCAGACAGGTTAGTCGACCGGGCCGAAATGATGGCCGAACGGATAATAAACAAAAGCAGCCCGGCCAACGATCCCGGGCTGCGGCACCGTTCCCCAATCACGGGAATCCGAACTGTTGGCGCTGTTATCACCGAGCGCCCAGTATTTGCCCTCGGGCAACGTTACCTTACTCATGCCGCGGCGGACGTATCCGGTGTAGTAACCCTCCTGAGCCATGACCCGGAGGATTCCCGCCTCTGTGGCAATTTCATCATTCACCAGAAGATCCGGCTCAACGATCTCAATCGTGTCACCGGGCTCACCGACTAATCGCTTGATATAGTGTTGGGAACCTTGTCGCGGTTCCGTCGCCCAACTCGGAGAAATTCCAGTCCGCTTCTCTTCGTAAAGCAGGTTCCGCTGAATGCCGGGGATCTCCTGCGTATTGAAAACATAGATATCGTCCCGCTTCGGCTTCACCCAGTGATAGGCGAACTTGTTCACGACGAGCTGGTCACCCGTATCCACATAGCCCTTGGCAATGGTTTCTCCTTGCTTGACAGAAAGGATATGGGAGCGCCCCTGCACCGGTTGCAGATTGCGATTCAGCAGCATTTCGACCCGCGACTGAGAACCGGGAGCACTAAACTTCTGACCGTTCTCAGTGACCAAGTAGGTTCGCGGAAAAAAGAAAAAATGTGTTTTGCTGAAAAGATTCTCTTTTTTCAGAATCAGAATGTCGTCCTGATCCACCACCCAGTCGACGTGGCTGCGACCATACCAGATCTTATCCCAAAGCCGCTTGGGCAGACCGGGGCGTTCATAGTCCGTGGGAGCGTGTCTCTCCGACATCGGGTTCATGTCCTCGGTCGGGTAAGCAATAATCCCGTTCAAAGTCGGCTGCATCGAACCGGTCGGAATCTTGAACTGCTGGATAAAATAAGCACGAATACCCATGGCGATTACCACCGCCACGAACACTATCTCGATGTTTTCCTTCCAGGCCGAGGTCTTGTAGTCCTTGACCGACTTCTTACAGATTTCAGTCAGGTCCTCCGCAAGCTTTTCAAGATCCTTGCGCTTGGATACACGATCCGTAAGCGCCTCGGAAAAAGCGCTGCGCTTATCGCCGATCTCCTCCTTGTTTTTATCCGTAATGAGATCGTCGTTGTAGCGAAGGAATTTCTTTACGCCCTTGATGAGCGCCTTTCCTTCCTTTCGCCCTTTGCGATCGAGTGGCAGTTCGCCCAACTCTTCCGCGCTTAGCTTCTTGAAAAAAAACATGGTCTTGGGGGTTGTTGTCAGGAATTAGCTCCCGTGGGAATCAGTCAGTCTTCAGAACCTTGATGAAAGCATCCTGAGGGATATTCACCTTTCCGATCGCTTTCATTTTTTTCTTACCTTCTTTCTGCTTTTCGAGCAGCTTGCGCTTTCGAGAAATATCACCACCGTAACACTTTGCTGTAACGTTTTTTCGCATCGCGCTGATCGACTCGCGAGCAATGATCTTGCCGCCAATGGTCGCCTGAATAGCAACCACAAAGAGTTGCTGGGGAATCACATCTTTCAATTTGCCAGCAAGGTGGCGCCCGCGGTATTCGGCCTTATCACGGTGCACAATCACGGAGAAGGCATCCACCGGTTCACCGGCAATCATAATGTCCATTTTCACGAGGTTGCCAGCCTGATACTCGCCGTGCTCGTAGTCCATGCTGCCGTAACCGCGAGTCATGCTCTTTAATCGGTCATTGAAGTCGACCAGTATTTCGTTGAGCGGCAGCGTCGCCGTAAGGAGCACGCGGTGAGAATCCAGTGTCTCGGTATTAACCAACTGACCACGCTTCTCAGCGACAAGCTTCATCATATCGCTGATGTATTCGTTCGGCGTCATGATGTAGACCGTCACGGTCGGCTCGAGAATTTCGTCGATCAGCTGGGGCTCCGGCAGGTAGGTCGGGTTGTCCACCTCGATCATCTCACCGTTGTTCAACTTCACCTTGTAGACCACACCGGGATAAGTGGAGATCACGTCCATGTTGAACTCGCGACGCAAGCGCTCCTGGACAATTTCCATGTGAAGCAGCCCGAGGAAGCCGCATCGAAAACCAAAGCCCAGAGCCGTTGAACTCTCGGCCTGATAACTGAAAGCCGCGTCATTGATCTGCAACTTGCCCATCGCGAGTTTCAACTGCTCAAAGTCATCGGTGGTTACTGGATAAATTCCGCTGAAAACCATTGGCTGAATCTCCTTGAAACCTGGCAACGGATCTTCAGAGGGATTCCTCGACTCCGTAATAGTGTCGCCAATTTTCACTTCGCTTGACGTTTTCATATTCGCGATGAGGTAGCCAACATCTCCAGCCTTCAGAGTGTCCCGCTTGGTCTGCTTGGGAGTGAAAACTCCCACCTCTTTAACCTCGTAGGTTTTTCCCGTGGCCATCATCTTGATGCCACTGCCACGCTTCACCTCGCCGCTCATAACGCGTACGTAACTGACCACGCCGCGGTAGGCATCAAAGACTGAGTCAAAAACGGAGGCCCGCAAAATATCGTCCGCAGGTTGCTCCGGTGCGGAAATCCGATCCACCACGGCATCGAGAATATCTTCAATTCCCAGCCCCATCTTCGCGCTGGCCTCGATGGCCTCCTCAGCCGGGATCGCAAGAATGTCCTCGAGCTGCTTCTTCACGGCTGGGACATCAGCGTTTGGAAGGTCAATCTTGTTGATCACAGGGATCACATGAAGGTCAGCTTCGTGAGCCAGGTGAACATTTGCCACGGTCTGCGCCTCCACACCCTGCGCAGCATCGACGAGCAAAAGCGCCCCTTCGCATGCCGCGAGACTTCGGCTGACTTCGTAGGAGAAATCAACGTGCCCGGGGGTATCGAGCAGGTTAAGCTGATAGGTTTTCCCATCCTTGCCGATGTAATCCATCGTCACTGGATGCGACTTAATTGTGATTCCACGCTCGCGCTCCAGATCCATTGAATCCAGTTGCTGGTCTTGGGATTCGCGCATGGAGACAGTCTGGGTCGTCTCAAGAAGACGGTCGGAGAGGGTCGTCTTCCCGTGATCAATGTGAGCGATAATCGAAAAATTTCGTGTCAGTTGAATAGACATCGTGAGATGCGGAAATCACAGGCGGGCAACCTAGATGGATCCTGCGGAAAGTAAACGGCTTTCCGCTCTGACCCGACGGCCTCAAATCGCCTAGAAATGGCTGATTTGCAGCAATTTTCCGCCTCAATACGGGATGCCCTCGTGGGTCAGGACCTTCGCAAGCGCTTTTTCCATGTCGTAGCGGCACTGAGCCGTGGTGAGATGAAGGAATCTATGAAGTTCGGCGTCTTCAACATTTTGATTCTCACACTTCTCGCTGTATTCCTCGAAAGCAACTAGGCTGCGGAGAATCGTTGCCAAGTGGCGCGGGCACTCGCATTGTTTGGAAGGTGATACTTTCGAAATCCTAGCCAGATCTTCTCCGGAAAACATGCGGGCCGGTATGTCGCCGATAGCTTCCAAATCAAACTCAGTCCTGCCCAATTCTGGCGCCAGCACTGGCTGCGAGAGCGCACCGAAGACCAGTTCGATCCCAGCCGCTTCGACCGGTCCCCGTAATGCCGTGATATTGGTGCCAGAGGTCGAATCGAGGACCCGCGATTCCGCGAAGCGATAGATGACGAAAGCTCGCTGAGCCTCAACTTTGTCGGTTGCAGCCTGAATCGCGTTCAAATCTTCGAAAAAGAGTGTGTCCTTCTCTAAGATGATAATGTCTACCGCCCCGGGTTGAAAGGTATTCTGGAGTTCTTCCAGTGTGTCGAATTCGCCTACAATGCGGAGTTCTGGGGCTTCGTCGGCTACTTCCCGGACACTTTGCTTGATCATCGAACCGATCAGGCCAATTCGTTGTACAGGTTTTGTCGAATGCGCTGCATTCCTACCATTCGAGGCGATTGACTCGTCCAACCGGGCAACTCGTTCGAAAAGCTGGTCCATCGACAAGCCGGCCACACTCCCAATCGCGTGACCGTTGTCGACAAGGCGTTTCAGGAGGATCAACCGATCAACGTCCTCCTGAGTATACTGACGCCGCTTGCTGTCGCTTCGCCTCGGTTCCACAACACCATAGCGTCTCTCCCACACTCTGAGGACATGGGAGGACAGACCCGTGATTCGGGCAACTGCGCTGATTTCGTAAAACTGCTCTGTAGTCGGCATACGGCGATAGTGCTCTCAATAATACGTTTCAAATCGGTGTAAGAACCGATGTGGCAATTTTTTCTGAAGTTTTTTCTTGTCTAATTCCTGTTCATAGACAAACCTTTGACATTAACACGAGCTACATCCCCATGTCTAACCCAGATAAACAACAGGAACGTCTAGCAGAAGCCGATCTAATGCGCCGAGTCGCCGATCGAGACCACGAAGCTTTTGCAGAGCTGTCGCAAAAGTATTCCGCACTCATTTTCTCAACTGCCTTCAAAGTGCTCAACCACTACGAAGATACGGAGGACGTGATGAGCGAAGTTCTGAATACGATTTGGAAAAAAGCGGATACCTATCACTCAAAAAAGGGAAGCCTCGTCACGTGGATTTGCACCACCGCCCGCAATCGAGCCATCGACCGAGTCCGAAGCGTGCAGCGCCGCAGCGCTCTCTACGACAAATTTGAAACGAAACTCGAAGGCGACAAGCCGGATGCTCGCACCACCGGCCGCGAAGACCTTTACCGCTCCGACGCACGCCAGGTTCTGCGTTCTGCCGTGGTGGCTCTTTCCCCCGACCAGCGCGAGGTCATTGAACTTGCCTACTTCGAGGGTTTGACCCAAAAGCAGATTGCCGAACGCATTCAAAGTCCGCTCGGGACTGTCAAAGCTCGCATCCGCCGCGGTGTCGAACGTCTACGTGTCGCCATTAACGATCGTCTTAAGGGAGAGGGTCAGCTATTGCTCAACAGCGTCACCGACTGATCCCGGATCTCCCTCCCGAGCGAGGGCTGAAAGAACACCGTGCAACAACTGAAGTTCCGGCTTCACCATTCTTGTTTTCGTAAACAGGGATCGAAGCGTCCTGAGAATGTGTGGCTTCATTTCAGGTGTTGGGAAAAATCCTTTCCGGTCCAGCGCGTCTTCGAGCCGTGACAGGAAAACATCCACCTCTTCCCTGGTGGACAGATCTCCTTTAAGAGAGATCGTTGGTGGATCTTCGAGCCTCCTCCACTCCCATCCGAAAAGCAGGACTGCCTGAGCCAGATTCAAAGAGCTGAAATCCGGGTTCGTTGGGAAACGCAACAGGTTGTCCGCTCTCGCGACGGCGTCGTTGTCCAGCCCAGATGCCTCTGGTCCGAAAAGGATTGCCACCATTTCATCCCTTGCGATCCCCTCTTTGACCTCAACAACTGCGTCAGTTACATTAAGCTGTGGCACGTTGAGTGATCGATCCCTCGCCGTGGTGGCGAACACCCGTTGACAGTCGTTAAGAGCTTCGTCAAGCGTCACAAACACCTCGATTTCTTTCAAAACAATATCAGCATCAGCAGCGGTCGCCGTGGCCGCTTTATTGGGCCAGCCCTGCCTCGGATTCACCAGTCGCAGTCGCTGCAATCCGCAGTTCAACATGGCACGGGCGCACATCCCAATGTTCTCACCGAGTTGAGGTTCTACCAGAATAATAACGGGCTGCGAATTGATTGCCATGAAGCTGTGTGCAAATGTTGACGTCTATGGATGTTCCCAAACAGATCACCTGTGTCGACTGCGGGCAACCGGCCTATCGCCTCACCTATCCCCCGGAAGATGGGTGGGAACTAGGTGACTATGTCGCCTATCGCTGCTCAGGATGCAACGATCGCTGGGACCTAATCGTAAATGAAGAAGACGCTGCGGACCAAATGCCCACAGCGCCAACCATTGCTGATGAAGCCCGCCGTATCCTCGAGTCCCGTATCGAGGAGATACGAAAAAAAGATTCTGAATAACCTGCCCCATGCGCCACGACAAGCACGTCCTCCTCTTCGACAGCGATTGCCCCATGTGCACGTTCCAGAGCCGAACCCTCGGTTGGCTCGACTGGTTCAATTGTGTCGAAATGATTCCTCTCAAGGATCCCCGCACGCAGGAAATTGCTCCTGACATCACTCGCGAGGATCTCCTCGAGGCGATTCACTGCATCACTCCAGAGGGTGAAATTCATCGCGGCGCCCGCGCGATTCGCTTTCTCGGGATGCGGGTTCCTCTCCTGGTCCCGGTCGGCCTCTTTCTTTGGCTTCCCGGGATCATCTGGATCGCGGAGAAGGTCTACGCTTTCGTTTCACGCAACCGACACTTCATCAGCAAGATCTTCGGCTGCAAAGGCGCCTGCGC
Source organism: Verrucomicrobiota bacterium (assembly GCA_002862135.1). Taxonomy (GTDB): domain Bacteria; phylum Verrucomicrobiota; class Verrucomicrobiia; order Verrucomicrobiales; family DEV007; genus Arctic95D-9. Next base: position 19,362 of record PKCI01000079.1, read on the forward strand.
CATTATGCCGGAGAAAGGCGAAAATTAGGGCTCCTGAGGCTCGAAAGTATCTTCAATTCTCTTTTCTTCGATGATGAGAGCCTGCCGTTTGTTGGTTCGGGGCTCCTCCTCTTCTGCTGCTACCGTTACTTCGACCTCTGCCGGTGAAGCCGCGGCCGCCGTGCCGGGAGGCTTGATGTCGGCGCGAATCACAATCGCGGCACGCCCGGGATTGTCCGAATCTTCAGCTCCGAGAAAATATCGATTGAACTCATCACTGGCACCGGAAAATCCATATACCCGCCCGATCTCGCCGTTGGGCACTTCCATCACGGTGCGGTAATCGCGTATGTCGATTTCAACAGGTTTGCGCGGCGACTGACCTCCCGGATCAGGATTCTCAATCGTAAATCGCGGCATCATATCGAGGTGCACTGAGCCGAGGCGAACGGTTGGCTTGATCACCACTGACGTGGAAATGCGAGTGGTCGATATGACCGGCACGAGGATGTCGCCAGAATTGATAAACGGTCCGAAGAAACTGGGATTCGACACCGGCCCCTGAATCGGCACTGTGCCGACGGTGCCTGCCGGCAGGATCGCCGAGCCGTAGTTGATGAAACCTTCGAACTCGGTGTGCTCGGTATTGATATCGAGGTTGATGGATCCATCGGGATTGATGCTGGTCAGCGTTTCATTGGTCACCCCGATATTTCGCTTCATGAATTTTGTCGGCGTCGCAGGTATAACAGTGGATACCCCGTTCGGGCCAACAATGATCTTGGGCGCTTGATACTCTATCGGGAAAGGCACCTCCTGCGCCACTACGATAGAGCTGCTGCGAGAAGGAAGGCCGGTTACAAATTTAAAACTCAGCTCTACATCCACCCGGGGAAAGTCCGCCTGTGCTAGGGCACTCTCCGCAGAAAGGATGCCTTCGGGCGTATCAATGACCATAATACTGCCTTTGCCGGGTAGCATCACAAACTTCCCTACCGGAGAAAGGGCTTCCTGAAGAACCGGCTTCACCAGTTCCATCGGGGCGAAGCCTACGTCGATTTCTTTTTTGGTAGTCGGCTCGGAAACCGCCCACACTGGAGTGAGAAGCCCGAGGGCAAAGAAGATCGGCAAGGGAACCAGTTTCATCGCGAGGATGAGGAGCATAACCGAATCAGCAACCTTACGGGTTAGTCGGATGGTCACCCAGTCCTATGCTAAGACTCATCGCCGATTAGTGTATCAACTATTCGCCGAATGGAGAAGCTTCAAATAGCAGGGCTGCTCCCAACAAAGAAGGCACCCTGTTTCCAGGGTGCCTCCGTTTGAAACAGTCGAAATTAATTTCGATCAGGCGTCCTCGATCTTAACCGGACGATAGCCGCCCTTCGCCTTAAAGTAGAGGAGCAACAGCAGGTAAATCACTGCCATAGCTGCAGGAATGAATGCATCCGCACGAAGGGTCTTACGGTCGCCCTCAATACTGGATGCCTGCGCTATCGCTTCGGCCTCAGTCAACTCTTCGCCACCATCCATCTTGGCTTTGATCTCCCCCATCTTCTTACCGTCAAGAGCACCGCTCTCAAGAAACAGGAACGAACTGCGAACGTCGTTACCGTCTCCATCGACCGCCTTGTATTCAGCGTAGGCAGCAGCGTCCTTGGATTCGAGCGCTTCAGAGGAGAATTTGTCTTTGGCAAATCCGAGACCAACGGAACCGATCAGGCCCGCTGACATCATACCGATACCACCCATGAGCGACATCGCCACCGCACCCGATTTTGGGAAACGGTCTCCAACCACCGCAAGCATGGTCGGCCAGAAGAAGGTTTTACCAATCGCATAAACCGCCAGCGCAAGGAAGGCCAGTCCGAAACTAGTGATATTGCTCGCGAGGAACAGTCCAACCACAGCAAAGATTGAGCAGACAAGAAGCAAACCGATCGGAGACAGGCCGAGCTTGTTCTCAATGAAGTCGGCGCAGAAGCGAAGACCAAACATGATCAACGAGGTGAACACAAAAAGGATCTTACCTTGTTCGGCGGTGAGGATGTTACCGGTGATGTTTTGAATCCATCCATCCGTTCCCAGTTCAACGGCACCAATCAGTGCGTGCGTGATGAAGAGAACGAAAAGAAGCAGCGCTCCAATAGAGAACTTGGTGATGTAGGCAATGCCCGCGACCGAAGCAACGCAAATCACCCAGCCGACCCAGGTCGGGAAGCTAGACGAGAAAATACCACCTGCGAAGTTAATGAACATGCCGATAAGAAGACAGACAACAAGCCCACCGAGGATGCCAACGTCTTTCATCATTTCACCGAAGCTGAGTCCCTTCTCGGACGCCTCAGACTTAGGCATCTTCTGACCCATGAACATGACGCCGTAAACGAAAGTCGGAATCAGGAAAAGAGCGAGCTGGATCTTCCAGTTAAGATCACCCATCGTCCAACCGATCAGGCCACCAAAAACGAGGCCGAGCGGCCAACTGGCGTGAAGGATGTTGAGATAGTGGGTTCGATTATTCGGGAATAGCGTCGCGACAAGCGGATTCGAGACTGCCTCGAGGACACCATTGGCAATTGCAAATGTGAACGTCCCCCAGAAAAGGAACTGGAAAGCGGTGTCCTGCGGCTGTCCGCTGACGGCGCCGAAGGTGATGAAGGCGGAAAGGACGTGGAAAAGGAACGCGGCAAAAACCAGCTTTCCGTAACCAAGTTTGTCGACGACCAAACCACCGAGAATAATTCCAGGGCAAAAACCGAGTAGTCCTGCTGCACCAATGGAACCCAGTTGGGCGCCAGTGAAGCCAAATTCAGTGGCCCAGTTAGCAAGAATTCCACCTCGGACACCGAATCCCACACCAGCAGCAAGAATCGCTGTAAAACCGGCCCAGAGCAGTCTGCCTGCGTTGGGGGCGATCCCATCTTGTTTTATCTTCATAGCGTATGTTTTGAGTTTTGAGTTTCTGGATCTAACATGCCCAGAGAAGAGGCGTTTCTTAACAAACAGGCGAACTTCCTCAAGAACAAATCGAGACAAAATTGCGCCGGTAATTCCGAATGAAACTCGTTAGATCCCGCAGTGAGAGCATCAAACTAACAGTAAGTTAAGATTCTCGAATTTATTAAACTTTGTATTTCCCTGACCTAAAGTATGATGATTTGACTAGTTGCTGCTATTGGCCAAAGTGCGTGATCTCACTTCTTCCAATTTCATGGAGCAGGGCGCCATCAATCCTTTTTCCGACGATTTTTTTGTCGATCATCCCCACAATTTGCCGGGGATTTCGCGAATCCATGCCCCGGCCTTCAATCGCGTCGTAGACGCGATCAACAGCCTCGTCAATTGCGCCGAGAAACAGACGCCTGCGGACCAGCTGGGCCGAACCATCCTCGTGACCGCTCCCGAGGCCGGCTATGGCAAATCACATCTCGCGGCCCGACTCCGAGATCATCTCAAAGCTTCCGCCACAGCGGTTTCACTGCCCCTCGATCCTTCCCGTCCCGTCGCTTGGCCGGTTGTGCTCGGGGCCATCATCCGGCAGTTTTCTAACCAGCCTTCGCCCCACTTTGACGACACTTCTCTCTTCGCGGAAACCGGGCGTTATCTTCTGGCACGACTGGTCATTTATCACATCCATTCTGGAAAGAGCCTCAACTGCCCTGAACCCGAGCAAAAAATTGAGCAGGAGTTTGCCCATCTTTTTCGAAGTGATTCTCCCTCCTCGATCCTTGGCTGGGTCGACTCACACTCGAGGGACCTGAGCCATAGTGTTTCGGCAGAGTTCCTCGGCACCTTGGGAGTCTCCCCCAACGAGCTCGGTTTCTGGACTCGCCTCATCATCGACTTTAACCGGCGCGGTGATGGCGCTCTCGAGCCCCTTCGGGGCCTCACGAACGGAGAAGCTCGCGAGCGCCTGCTGCAATGGCTGCGTCTCGCCTCACTTTACCGCCCGGTTCTCATCATCGCTGACGGCCTCGACGGCTTCTTTCAATCCGGAACCGCCGGCATGGAAATCGCAGGGATTATTACCGGGATTCGCGAAACGGTTCCGCGCTCCGTCACCCTGTTATTTCTCAATCAGGATATCTGGGACTCTGTTTTTGAGCACCACCTCCCCTCGGCCTGGCTCGATCGGCTCACCGGCGAACCACAGCCATTGCTCCCCATTTCTGGCGAAGCCGCCTCTGAACTGGTCCAAAACCGCCTGGAACGTAATTTATTGAGTTCGAGTTTGGCACAGGATTTCATAAAAAAATTGAGGAACGAAAATCGCTGGGACGACAGTGAAACACGGCTCTCACCCCGTCTAGCCCTGCGCCAGGCCGGCCGGCTCTGGAATTTATGCGCCAATGAGTTTACGGTCCCCGAGGAAGGGCCGCAACCCAACCCTGCTTCCCTAATTGCCAGTAAGGAAAGCCCGCACGAAGAAAATTGTGAGCCCGAAACCACTCCGGAACCCCACCTTCAAACCCTTGGGCCCGCCCCTGCTGTCGGATTGCGACCGATTTCACTAGGGCGAGAAGTTGAGGAAAGCGAACTTCCGGCCAATCCTTTCTTTGTCCCGCCTCCTCCGAAAAACACTAGCGAACACCTCACTGGAATCGATTCTATTATCAACGATATTCGCGATTCAGGGAAAACCGTATTCAGTGAATTGGCGGAACGCACAGAACTCGATTTTCCGGCTCGGGAACAACTTCCCGCACCGGCTGAATTATTCCAAGCCGGAGAGCTCAAAATCACCCCGATCGAAAAAGGTCAGCTTCTACCTCCCTCCAACGAAAAGAAAGAGAAGTCCAATGTCTTAGATTTTGCTGCCGCACTGAGACAGAGCCCTGAGAAAACATTCCCTGACACGAATACTATTTCAACGAGTCCATTACTGGTGAGCCGTGCCATGGTGGAAACTCGCCTCAAAGAAAGAGAACGCGAAATCCTCGACAACAAACCGCTTGAAATGAACCTTCTTAAGGTCGAAAAACTCGTCCAGAAGGTGGGCGCCAGCCACCTCGGCCTCAACCAGACCGAGGAACGTTTCCCCAGCAGTCGCACCGCCTGCCTCCGCTGGAATGTTCGCGGTCAGTCCGTCCTGATCGGCTTCGAGTCGCCACGCAATGTCTACTTCTGGAACAACCTGCTCCAGCAATCGCTTTCATCCAACCGACAGGAGAAGATCATTTTATTTTCACACCCCTCCGAATCGTTCGATCCGGGTTTGTTTGCTGGCTTCGGATTCAGTCCGTCCGTGATTCGCGGACGAGTCGATGCCATTGAAATGTCCGACCAGCAACTGGCGATGCTCTACGCTGCTGACGACATCCTAAGAGAGTTCCAAGCCGCTTCCAACGGCGACATAGCTACTCAATACATCGCACTCAGCCTCGACCCTCTCTGGCGTCGAATCAGCAAACCGCTCTGAGCGTCCCGGCTATCTTTCTTTCTTTGCCGCTTTGGCGAAAGCACTCTCGATTGCCTTAGCTTCAGCTTTTGCGTCGAAGTCCGGATTCGCCTCAGTGGGAACGGGGGCACCAATGGCCTCTCGCCAGTTTTCGAGATCCTTCTTCAGTTCCTCCAACTTCTCAGGATTGGATTGGCTAAGATCAGTGGTCTCGCCAATGTCATTGACCAGATTATAGAGCTCGAGGTCACCACTTTCGAAGAACTGCAACAGCTTCCAGTCGCCACGTCGGACCACCGAACAGGGGCGCGAGCGGAAGAGCGGATCACGCTGTTCGAAATGGCTGACCCCGTAGCTCTGCAGGTAAGCCGGGAAGTGCCAGTAGATCGAACGCTCCTTGCCTTCCCCACCTTTCAACAGGGGAACGAGGCTCTCACCATCGAGAGGTTGCTCCGGAAGACCCACACCTAGCATTTCGCAAAACGTGGGATAGAGATCGACACCAATAATAGGCGTTTCGTTAATTTGCCCCCCCTCAACCACGCCCGGCCAATTTACGAAAAACGGAACTCGAATGCCTCCCTCGTAATAGGTCCCTTTGTAGCCTTTCAAAGGCGCCATGTCTGTCGCCGGACCATAGCCACCATTGTCAGAGAAAAAGACGATGATGGTGTTGTTACGAGTGCCGGACTCCTCAAGCGCCTTTATGAGGCGGCCGACGCTTTGGTCGACCGACTCGATCATCGTGGCCATAGCCACGTGATTGTGAATTTCGCCCGGTTCTTTTGCCCTATATTTGGCCACGTATTCCTTATTCGCATCCAGTGGCGTATGAACCGCAAAATGGGTCAGGTAGAGAACCCAGGGGTTGTCCGCATTTTCCTTAATGAAATCGACCGCCCGTAGACTGATGGTCTTGGTAAGGTATTCGTCATTCGGCACCTCATCGAGGCTGGGCGCCCGAGGGTGGGGAGCGTAATACCCTTTCGGCGGACTGCCGGAGTGGGTCCCTCCCACATTGATGTCAAAGCCGTAGGGGATGGGATCATCACTGAGATGCCACTTCCCCATTGTTGCCGTATGAAAACCGGCTCCCTGCAAAGTCTCTGCCCAGGTCGCTATATCAGGATTAAGCGTATCAACGCCCGGGATGAAGTTGATACGACGGTGTTTCGCGTTTCCGCGCGGGCCGGTGCCTACATTATAGACTTCGTGGCGTGGCGTGTATTGGCCACTAAGAAGGCAAGCTCTTGCCGGCGCGCAATTTGCAGACGCCGAGTAGGCATTTGTGAAGATCATTCCTTCCTCCGCAAGAGCATCAATGTTCGGTGTCTCGTAGAAATCAGATCCCATGTAGGAGGTATCCTTCCAGCCGTAATCGTCCATGAAGATGAACAGGAGATTCGGTCGTTCCGCTGCCTGGCTCGCAGAAAACAGCATGATCGTAAAAAGGGTAATCCAAAGACGCATGATTCTTTCAAACCGTTATTCGCTGTGAACCGCAAGGAGAAAAGACTGTCATACCTGACATACGTATTGCCAGCGTCGCCTCCCTATCCGTGACGATCCTCCCGATAAACCCCGCCATAAAATGCTGCCGTGCCAAATCGATTGGGATGGGCCCGACCATCACGTTCGACTGAACGGCTCCCGTGGGCGGGCAGGTCCCCCTACCGATCAGACTGGGTATCATGGGAACTAATAAGGTCGGCAAAGATCCTGTAAAGATTCGCTTCGAGCCCCCTCGATTAAAGACCCGGAGAGCTTTGGCACGACCAGGAATTCTCGCTTTCATCGCAACCCCGTGATCCCCTCTTCTTCCGCGGGTTAGAGATTTCTTCGATCGCTCCCGCCATTCTCGGGTTGAATTTATTTCAGTTTTCCTAAATACTGGAATACCACTTAACTGACTATTTCATGGCTGCCGAATATACCGAAGAGCACATTCGCTCGCTGGAACCGCGTGAACACATCCGTCTCCGACCGGGGATGTATATTGGAAAACTCGGTGACGGAAGCGCCCAGGACGACGGAATCTATATCCTCCTCAAAGAGGTCATCGATAACTGCATCGATGAATTCGTGATGGGTAACGGCAAGCAGATCGACATCGAGATCG
>PKCI01000010.1 GCA_002862135.1 Verrucomicrobiota bacterium
CCATGGTGAAGGACGCGGATTAGCTAAGTCGAATGAAGGCATGGTCATTTTTCTCACGTTTGACGCGAGGAAGCGGGAACTATGCGAAATATCCACTAAAAGCATATACAGAGATGTATTTACCACACTATATTAAAATAACGCGGTGGCGAGGTTAGTAATTGATGGTCTGACAGAGACTGACGACGTTCTCAGCGGACTTGATCAATGGGAGGCTCTTCTCCTCCGCACCGGCGGTGCTGCCGAACTTAATCTCGTCAGCGGCAACGAGAAAACCTCGCAACTCCTGCTGTGCTGCATCTGGCAGCTTGGTTTTCTGCTTTGAGATGCGTTTTAGAAACTCCTGGGTTGTTTCAAACCTCAGGGGGTCATCGTATTTTTCAGCAAGGTAATCTTTGAGGGTGTCCGATACTTCTAACATGATCTCACTGACCGGTATGGAATCAGTCTTTTGCTGGATCCCCCGGAAGCGTGCCTCGGCTCTATCCTGCGGACTCATTGCTGGTGCAGTTGGAGTGCGAGAGCGAAGAAGAGTAATAACCATTGCTGCGATCCCGCCGAGAAAAACGAAGATCAACAATGCCCAGAGAAAGAAAGGCCAGAGTGAAGTCTTCGGTTCAAGAATGACGATATCGTAAAGCTCATCAGCATTTGGCTGTTGGGCGAGAATGTGAGTGAAACAGTCCATCAGATCTCAATCTGCTCCCGCCGCTTGAAAAATCTGTGAAGTGCCGGGAGGTATTCTTCGTCTGTTCTGAGTGAGATTTTGTCGACTGAGAGACGTTTGAATTCACAATCAATCGAGTCTTGCCATTCCTGAGCTGCGCGCGTGTAGGCGTCGCGAACCCGTGGATTGGAGGTGTTCACTTCTACCTGTTGGCCAGTTTCGGGATCTTCGAGTCGAACGTGGCCGACTGATGGTAGGGAGAGTTCCGCCGGATCACTTACCTGAATTGCGACGAGGTCATGTTTCCGGTTCACGATCCTGAGTTCCTTGCTGATTTCCTCCTCGAAAAGGTAGTCTGAGAGCATGAAGACGAGGGATCGCTTTCTCACCGCATTCTTGAGTAGATCAACCGGAGCCCGGAAAGAGGTTCTTAGTCCCTTAGGCTCAAATAGTAGTATCTCACGTATGAGGCGAAGGGCATGTGCCGTTCCTTTCTTGGGTGGAAGATAGAGTTCGACCTCGTCAGTGAAGAGAATGAGGCCTACCTTATCCTTGTTCTGCTGAGCGCTGAAAGTCAGAAGCGCGGCCACCTCTGCCATTAACTCACGCTTGCTCGGACCATGGCTGCCATAGTTGCCGGAGGCACTGATGTCGACGCAGACAAAAACGGTGAGCTCACGTTCCTCGGTAAACTTTTTCACATAGGGGTGTCCAAAGCGTGCCGTGACATTCCAGTCGATCGCGCGAACTTCGTCTCCGGGCTGATATTCCCGGAAATCATCAAAGTCGATCCCTTCTCCTTTGAAGCAACTGTGGTATTCGCCGCCGAAGCTTTCGCGAACCAGCCCCCGGGTCCGCAACTCGATCTTACGAACCTTCTTAAGAATGTCTGATATCTCCGAACGGGAATGTCCGGTCAGGGAGGAAGATTTTTCCTTGGAGCTGTATCGGGGCATACGGACGGTTCCGTTGGCGGAACTATTCTTCACTCAGAAATGCTTCGCTTTGTTTTGCAACTTCTTCCGCTTCGAATTCTCCCTGATGAATGACGAGCCGGTAATTCACTGTGAGCGGTTCCTCCGTGTTAATATCGGTCGCGAAGTAGCTACCAAAGCGCCCATAGTCCCGCTCGCTGTAGCGGGCCGGCTTGGGATTATCCGGGTGATCGAGGTAGGAAACCGTGTAGCGCCTGTCGTGAACCGTGAAGCACATGGCCTTCCAGGGGAGGTCACGGGTCCTCTTGTTGTCGAGCTTGGCAGACCAGTTGATGGTTTCGCCAGCGGCTCCGATCCCGGTTTCGGGTCGGATGTAGTATGTTGCGTTCTTGTGCTTGTCGTGCACATCGTTGTGAGCCCGGAACTGGAAACCGGCGTGCTGGGGATCTCCATCAACCCGCATCTCGGGGACAGTCGGGGTCAGCGTGGATTGGAAATCCACAATGACGTCGGAACCTTCCATGCTGAACGTCATGGTACGCTTTTCCTCGGCAAAGCTTTTACCATCATCACCGACCCAGTCGATCAGGGAAGTGAAAGAAGCGGAATCCTCACCGGCGGTCTTATCGACAAACTCGCGATGGACGAGGTGCCCCCTGCGGCAATGCCACGTATCAACATTCTCATGCTTTTTACCGTCTCGATCGGTGTAACTCGTCTTGGAGAAGCCGTAGAAAATCCCGCGATGATGAGTGAATTTCCCTCCCGGACCCTTGGTGATGAACTGGTCTCTGCTATACCAGTGATAGATGTGGCAGAAAGGCTTGTAGGTCGCTTCGCGGCGTTCCGGCGTGCTCCTGTCGATCGCTTCGTAAACGTAGCGCGCGATGTTCCGCGAACCATGCTTCAGGTCTAGGTATTCGCCTTCAGTGTCGGTCCATTCAAAACTGAAGGCATCAGCTTGAAGCGCCACCCCAGCCATTAGGGTCAGTGTAAAAAGTTTCAGGGGGTTCATGTCAGGGGAAATCAGGGAGCAACGAGCCCTTTTTCAAGCATCTCCTGCTTGGAAAGGCGCGGACGGACGCGAGCCGGAGTGGGAAGTCCAGTGACCCGGTCGAATTCGTCGGCAGTGCGAAGCGAAGGAACACTGTCGCCAGTCCGAGTTTCCCAGTCCTTTAACGCAGCACGCATGGCGCGAAGCAGGACATCGTAACGTTCGTCTCCAGCGAGGTTGTTCAGTTCATAGGGATCTAACTTGGTGTCGTAGAGTTCTTCATCGGGGCGAGGGGTGACGAAGCAACCCATTTGGTCCTCAGTGAGTTCACCGCGGTCGCGAAGTCGGAGCAGTTCAAGATAGGTGGGGCTGCGAAGTCCATCAGCGGATGGCGTCTGGGGAAGGTCGTTGTAGTAGTTGCGGATGTATTTATAACGCTCGTTGCGAACGGCGCGGACATGATCCTCGAAGTCGTGCCAATTCTTCTCGGCAAAAGCAAAGTCGCGGATTGGTGTTTCCGGATCTGTCAGGAGCGAGGAGAAATCGACACCTTCAAAGCTCGACCCCGGATCTTCAACTCCACCGAGCCGCATAAACGTCTTGGCAATATCAATTGAGCTGACCAAGCGCTTGCAAATGGTGCCGGCCTCGATCGTTTCGGGCCACTTCACGATCCAGGGAGTTTTGATACCGCTATCGTATGTCGTGGTCTTGTCACGGGGAAAAGGCCGTCCATTGTCGCTGATGAAAAGAACGAGCGTGTTATCAGTTTGTCCTTGCGCTTCGATTTCATCCATGACCAGTCCAACGTATTTGTCGAGGCGGGTGATCTCGTCATAGTAAAGTTGATAGTCAGCACGCACAGCAGGAGTGTCGGGATGGTAGGGGGGAACTTTAATTTCCTGACGGCGTGATCCTTCCTTGAGGATGTTGGAATGATAGGGGCGATGCGGATCGAGCGCAGCTAGCCAAAGGAAGAACGGCTTGTTGGTCGGGCGTTCCCTCAGCAGCGGAATCCAGTCGGCGCAACCACTCTGGGCCTCCCCCTCAAGGGTTTCGACAAACTTTCCGGCCTTCCCAGCTTCTCCGCTGGGCAGTTGGAAGCCGGAGGTATCGACTTCGCGAATCTCATCGAAACGATCGCGCACCGCATCACCGAGGTGCCATTTGCCAGCTGCGCCAGTCCAATAACCTCGATCGCGTAGCTTCTCGACAAAGGTGATCTGGTCTGCTGGGACTGGCCAGTGAAGCTCCTCGGCGTCGGTCTGGTGAGGGTAGCGACCGGTGATGATGCTGGCGCGACTGGGACTGCACGAACTGATCGTGAGAATGGCATTGTCGAACCTCATACCCTCGTTCGCGAGACGAGTCAGGTTCGGCGTCATGATCGAATCATGTCCGTAGGGTGCTGAGTCGTCCCAAGCCATGTCATCGGCGATGATAAGGACGAGGTTCGGAAGTCCGGTCGTGTCAGGGGCTTCCACTTCGGTTTCTGAAACTTTCTGGGAAAAGGAGTTGGGAACTAAGAAACCGAGTGAGGCAAAGAACCAGATTAAACTGCGCATGCGGTGAATGAAGCAGATTCCGCTAGTCGTGCCAAGGCGCGAAACAGTTCAAATTTTCGAGACTGAAAAGTTTCAGATTGTGGATGCCAGCTTGAATTTAGTCTCAAAAATTACCGCGGGCGGTCTGCCCCATGCCCCAACACACGTAGGGCGTCGGAAGAATGCTTTCCCCAAAAAGATCGATAGGCGCCGCTGAAAAAAATACTTACCCCCGGCCTCAAAAGAACCGGGAAGGGGATACCCACGTCCCGGCCCTTTCGATGGCTGCAGGGATATTATGAGGAGAGGTTGCGCGGCGGCATCTTTAGTTCGGCAATAAAGTCGAGTGGCAAGCTCAGGCAGTGACGGACTGGCTGCGGTTGAGAAGATTTTCGAGGATCGTAGCGCGATCGAAGTTGAGAGCAAACTGCCTGGCCCGCTCGGAAAGCTCGGCACGCTCCTCGTTGGTCATGAAGAAAGCGCGATTGAGGCATTCACGGAGCTCGTCCACGTTGCCGGCTTCGTGCTCAAGGCAGTGACCACCGGACGCTTCCGGAATTCCTCCGGTGCGAGTGGTAATGACCGGGCCAAGGCCACCAGCGAGCATCTTCTCAGCCACGGCGATTCCAAAGGTTTCAATGAACTCGGGACGCGGCTTGCTGGGCAGGCAGTAAGCAAAGGCACTGTGCATGAGCACTCCCTTTTCCTCATCAGAGACATCGTCAAGAACGAAGATGCTGTTGTCAGTCGCTGCCATCTCCTTGATCTGCTCCTTCATCGGGCCATTTCCGCAGATCACGAGTTTCTTTTTTCCGTAAAGTTCGCTGGATTTGTAGGCGCCGATGAGATCGTCGACACCCTTAGCAGGGGCAATCCGGGAAAGGAACATGACGTATCCGTCCTTCTCGATCCCACGATTGAGGAGAACCTCCTCGATTCGGCCTGTCTCACTCTCTATACCGGTGTAAGCACTGGTGTCAATGGCAGGAAAGCTGAGTTCGACACGATCGCCGAGTTGGGCCGCAAAGTCGGTCCCGAGGCGTGCGTCCACCTTTGCGCCTGCATCAATGATCATGTCCTTGGTGAACTGGCTCACGGCGACGGGAAGGTCGTGCTGCAGGTAGTTCGAGAGCACCATCTGAGCGGCGCCGATCTGATCAGCGGCAAGTGCGTTAGTGACCACGTTAGTGATGTCAGAACCAACGGCTTCGCCAATGGTGATGACACTCGGCTCCTTGGCGATCGTCTTAAAGCTGTCGACAGCGTTTATTACCATCTGGCCGTGAGGCACGAGATAGAGATCCATGACAATGGTTTTCCCGGGAAGCCGGTGGAGGAGGTCAACAAGCTGGCCGCTGATTGCGTAGCTGAGGCGTCCGTCGAGAACCTTATAGTCTCCAATCGGAGCAGGGCGGTCGACTTCGATTCCAGGGGAGTAAGGTGAGATCGTGTCGAGCGGTTTCAGGGGCAGTTGGCTTTCCTGCAGTGTCTCGATCGGATAACTTACGATGTGCACCGATTGGAATCCGCGCGCAATGGCTGCTTCGGCGAGGTTTCGCGCTTCAGTGGAGTGACCGCAAATGATGGGGTCAGCTCTTACAACAATGATGAGGTTGGTGGGCTCCGCATCGGGAGAGCCATCCCCCGCAAATGTTTCTACTGTGGAATCTGGGGTCTCATACATATCTTGCAGGGGTCGAGTGGAATTCGCTTCGGCGCATAACACGCACATTACGCGTCAAACGCAGATTGCGTGCCAAAATCCCTCTTATTTCGGAATTGCTAAACACTTTTGGGGCACCGAAATTGTCACAGGGAGACCCTGAAAACCCGTGACACGCAAGGCGTCAACGCCTTACGAAATAAACGAAGGAGGGCGGGTGCTTGTTGCCCAATCGGATGGCTCAGGGCCCATTTCCAGCGTCAGGGAGGCCTCTGGGGCGAACTCGGAGAGCTTGAGGTAGCACCGGTCAAGTGGATTGCCGTTGAGCCAGGCCCTCTGAACATAGAAATTCTCCGGCCCCTGGTTGAGTGACATGATCCGAAATTTCCCGCCGTAGAGCTTGAGCGTCGAAATTTGAAAGATCGGGCTTCCGATCAGCATAATAGGCAGTCCGGTGACCGGGAAAAGTCCAATGGCGCTCCAGACATACCAAGAAGAAAGGCCACCCGAGTCGTCGTTGCCCGGCAAGCCACCTTTGCCAGTGGTGAACTGGTACTTGAGAACATTGCGCACCACTTCGGCGGTTCGGTCGTGTCGGCCAGCCCAGAGGTAGGCATAGGGGGCCTCCATGTCCGGCTCATTGTTGAGTCCTTCGAAGCGATGAACGGTCTGGTCCTCTTCCGGTTCTTGGTATCCGAAGAAGAGGTCCAGCAGCTCGACGAATCGCTCTTCACCGCCGGCGAGATTGATTCGCCCCACCATGTCGTGGATGAAGCGGAAGGAGTAATTCCAGTTTTCGCCTTCGTAGTAGTCGGAATCCTCACTGAGCAAGCCTGTCTTTTCGTCAAAGGCGTTCGTCCAGTAGTAGGCCAAGGGAATACTACCGTCGTAGATAATCTGATCGCCCAGTCGCTTGGCCATCTGGGAAATACACCAATTGGCGAAGGCGAGATCGAGAGTGTGAGAAAGTGGATGAACGACATGGTTTCGGGCGAATTCAGAAAATTTACCACCTCGTCCAAAACCACTGAGGCTGGTCCTCCAAAGCTGCTTTAGCACGGAATCCCAGTCACCGGAGATCCCGCGCATGTGGGCGTCGTTCAGGATCATGTGACAAAGTCCGGTGGCTTGCTTGGCAAAGCGTTCTGGAGCATTGTCCATCAGGTAACTGATCGGGAAGGCGCCCTCACGTTTGGCCACATCGAGAAGGAAGGATACAAAATCCGAACCCAGTTCCGGCCAGAGCGTCATAAGGAGCGGCAACTGGGTCTTGTAGAGATCCCAAAGCGTCGAAAGATCGAAGAAGAAAGGGCCGGGCTCCCCTGAAAAGGGATTCTCGTCCATGAAGTCCGCCGGCTTGAGCGTAGCATGATAAAGCGCGGTGTAGAAGATCTCCCGTATTTCATTACTGCCACCCTCGACGTGGATTTTACCGAGAACGGAATCCCACTTGGCGCGGGCATCCGAAGAGATTTCCTCAAATGACATTTCCCGCTTCAAAGCGACAGCGTCGCCGGGTCGTTCTGAGCAGTGGAGTGAAAATCCAATCCGGATCGAAATCGGTTCACCGGAATTCTCCGCTTCAAACCAGGCCCCGAAAGGCATGCGTTCCTTTTTGATCTCTTTGCTGGCTTTGTAGTTGCTGGACCCATCAAGAACCTCACCGTCTTCCCAGAATCCGGATGCTTTGATGGGTGTGGTGCATTCGAGATGGAAGTAAAAGGGGATACCCTCCATGATGACGCGCCCCTGGCAGGTGGTCGGGTTGAGAAAGGTTGCTTTCGCTTTCTCCGGATAGACTTCCATGCCTTCAATCAGGAGACCTCCCGAGCTGAAATCGATAGCGACCTTACCAGTCGCATCGCTAGGAAAATGGTAGCGATGAACGGCAGTCCTTTTAGTGCAAGTGGCCTCAAACGTGACACCGGACTCCTCAAATTCACCGGCGTAAAAACCCGGCTTGGCCTTCTCATTGATAAGATTATGGCGCGTTCCCAGTCCATCCAGGCCATCCCCGGTCAGCGGTGTCGTGAGGAAGTAGTTGTAATACTGCCGGATGCGCCCGGTTCCGGACTGTTGAAAGTGTGCCAGACCCAGAATTTCGTGCCTGTCAAAAAGCCTCCGGGGGTCGTCTCCCGAGAGCGAGACGTCGTTCCGCCCATAGCCGGTCACGTAGGCGCCGGAGTAGGCACAGACTGACAACATGCCAAAAGGTAGGGTCGCTCCGGGGTGAGTGTTGCCCACCGGCGGTTTGGCACACCACCATTTTGCGGCGATACCTTCGGGCTGAGGTAGCGAGGTGGTGT
Organism: Verrucomicrobiota bacterium; assembly: GCA_002862135.1. Taxonomy (GTDB): domain Bacteria; phylum Verrucomicrobiota; class Verrucomicrobiia; order Verrucomicrobiales; family DEV007; genus Arctic95D-9. Next base: position 8,110 of record PKCI01000010.1, read on the forward strand.
CGTTCCCGAGAAAAGGATCGACGTAGGTGCTGTTTCCAGGACTGGACATCTAGGGGTTTAAACGGAATTCAAATAACGATGGTGAGCAGATTAGGGGCCAATCCCGCAGAAAATGCTGTGACGTGCTCAGAATCAGAGGGATGGGTAGATAGATTCTGGACCTGGCAGGATTTCTTAACTGCCTCCTCATATTCGGTGTCCAGGCACTCTGGATTGACCTTGAAAGGTTAGCTGCCTACTATCCGCACATGTGTAAACTCTACCACCTCATAGGTCTCGGGCTTCTGTTCGCTTCGGCTTTAGTTGGAGCAGAAGAAAAGCCCAACCTGCTTATCATCCTAACCGATGACCAACGTTATGACGCTATGGGGTTCCTTGGCCATCCGTTCCTGGAGACGCCAGCTCTCGATCGTATTGCACGGGAAGGGGTCCACTTCAAGAATGCTGTGGTCACAACCTCGCTCTGTTCCCCAAGCCGGGCCTCAATCCTGACAGGTCTCTACGCCCATAACCACCGGGTGGTCGACAACTACAACCCTTTCTCTGACAAGCTCGTCTTTTTCCCTAAATATCTTCAGGACGTTGGATATGAAACCGCATTTATTGGGAAATGGCATATGGGAGGTGAGATTGATCACCCTCAGCCAGGGTTTGACCACTGGGTCGCTTTCAAAGGGCAGGGGGTTTACTTCGCTGATCCGGCGGATGCCAAAGTGAAAGGGCGCTATGTGCCGCAGGTCAGTCGCGATGGCCTGAACGTCAATGGAGAACGCGTTCCGCAGGAGGGTTACATCACTGATGTCCTGACCGATTATGCAACCGACTGGCTCGAAGGACGCAGTGGTAACAAACCCTGGATGCTCTACCTCTCACATAAAGCCGTGCATGCCGACTTCCTTCCTGCCAACCGCCATGCCTACAGCTATGAAAACGAGACTTTCGAAAAGCCAGTCACTTGGTTTGATCACCCGGGGTTGTTCCGCGATGTCCCGCTGTGGGTTCAAAATCAGCGCAACAGCCGCCACGGCGTCGAATTTGCCTACTACACCAACCTGGATATAGGCACTTACTACAAGCGCTACTGCGAGACGATCCGAGCCATTGATGACAGCACCGGAGCGGTCCTCAAGGCGCTCGAAGATCGCGGAGAACTGGACAACACGGTGATCCTCTTTATGGCGGACAACGGCTTCCTCTTTGGCGAGCGCGGTCTCATTGACAAGCGGAACGCCTACGATGCTTCAGTCAGGATCCCGATGCTGTTGCGTTATCCAAAGAGCGTCAAAGGAGGCCAGACCTTAACCGGAGTCGTCGCCAATATTGATGTCGCGCCAACCATGCTTGATTTCGCCGGAGTGGAGGTCCCCGAATACATGGACGGTCGCAGCATGAAGCAACTCGTATCGGGAGAGTCCGACGACTGGCGTGACTACCTGCTTTACGAATACTATTGGGAGCGCAACTACCCTCATACACCCACGACTCACGCGGTGCTGGGTGAGCGTTTCAAATACATCCGCTATCACGGAGTCTGGGATTTGGACGAACTCTTTGACCTGGAAAAGGATCCCGAGGAGCGCATCAACCTCATTAATGATCCCGAGTATGCAGAAACGGTGGAAAGGCTTAATCAGCGCCTCTTTGAGCTTATGGAGGAAACGGACGGCACCGAAATGCCGATCATGCGTGACCGAGGCACCAAATTTCTTCATCGCAAGGCCGGTGGCGAGGAGGAAGCCCCGTTCCCGGACTGGTTTTATCGTAAGCCCGATGCTCCGGCAAATTGAACCCGAATACACCCCAAAAATGACTGCCCTATCCCGTTCCCAGTTCCTTCTCAGTATCGCCCTTATCGCCTTCAACGGCGTGCGTGAGTTATTCGACAGCAGGCAGCGGTAGGGGCAATCAGGACGGTTATTCGAGGCAGGGCCTATCTCAGAATCCGGCTTCGAGTTGGCAGTATGAGATGTTTCGCCCTGCGGGATGAGACCTTGCGGGGCGGCTTAACTCCCTCAGGGTATTATAAAAACTAGACACTTAGGATAGGTTAACCGATGCTCTAAAACGATCCGCTTATGTCGCCTGATCTGATTCTTGCTATCCTTCTTCCACTCTTCGCCTTTGGTGTTGGGGCATCCATCGGATCCTTCCTTAACGTGGTGATCTACCGCGTTCCTAACGGGCTCAGTGTCCACCAGCCCAAGCGTTCGTTTTGCCCAAGTTGTAAAACCCAGATCCCAATATCCCTCAATATACCGATGGTGAGTTGGGTCATGCTGCGTGGCCGGTGCAAGTGGTGCAAGAAACACATCCCTGTCCGTTATTTTCTGGTCGAGGTGCTGACCGGTATCGTTTTTCTCGCGATCTGGATGATCAAAGTTCCCGAGGCCCAAACCATCCTCGGAAATTATGGCATCCTCGGCGAAGTGTTCGCTCTCTGGATCCTGGCTTCGCTGCTGATATCGGCCACATTCATTGATTTCGATCATTTCATCATTCCGGATTCGATCACTGGCGGTGGCTGTGGCGTGGCGATTCTACTGAGTTTCCTTGTCCCGGCTCTGCATGGGGAAGTGATCTGGTGGGAAGGTGGCCTCCGAGGCATTCTTGGCGCTGTGGCAGGCTTCGTCCTGCTCTGGCTCGTGGTTCTGCTCGGCAAAATGGCCTTTGGAAAGATTCGGCACGAATTCGATGAGCCGACCGATTTTGAAATTTCCCAACCTGGAGGTGAAGAAGAACCGATCATTATTAAGCTGGGTGGGCACAAATACGAGTGGGGAGACGTGTTCTTCCGCAAATGGGATCGACTCGAAACAGAGATTCAGGAACTCTATCTTAATGGGGAGAAGCGTGAGTTCAAAGAATCGTTCACCGTCTTTGGTGACGGTTTCGAAATCGACGGGGATAGACTTGAAGTGGAGGATGTGAAGAATGTTTCGGGTAAGATCACCAAGGCTGTAGTGCCGCGCGAAGCAATGGGCTACGGCGATGTGAAGTTTGTCGCCATGATTGGAGCCTTTCTCGGATGGCAGGCCGCGGTCTATACGCTTTTTGCGGCCTCCATTATTGGAGCTATCGTGGGGCTCTTCCAGAAGTTCGTCGCTAAGGAGGAATGGTCACGACCGCTTCCTTTTGGCCCTTACCTCGCCCTCGGGGCGTTCCTTTGGATTTTCACCGGCCCTGCTATCTGGGTCTGGTATCTCTCGAGCCTTCGTCCGGATCCCAGCCCATTTTAGAATCTTGCTATGCTAGTCGACGGTATTCCTTATCGGACCATTTGGTTGGGTGAAGATGGTGAATCTGTCGAAATCATCGACCAGCGGAAGTTGCCTTGGTCTTTTGAGATTGCTACTTTAAGAACGAGTGATGATGCCGCCAATGCCATTTTTGGGATGCTGGTCCGTGGGGCGGGGCTGATCGGAGCAACTGCGGCTTCAGGAATGTTCCTCGCGGCGCTGGAGTGTCGCAAAGCAGCCGATGACGCTGGATTTGACAAAGAATTCGCCAGGCTCGGGGAAAAGTTGAAAGCGACCCGTCCCACCGCCGTGAATCTCGCCTGGGCGGTCGATCGCCAGACTACTGCTGTTGCGGCGGTATCCGGAATCGAGGAAAAGATCGCCGTGGCCAGGCACCTCGCCGCTGAGGTAGCCGACGAGGATGCTGAATGGTGTCGCAGGATCGGTGAACACGGCTTGCCTTCGATTCGGGAGATTCATGATAACAAGGGCAGCGACGAGCCGGTCAATATTCTGACCCATTGCAACGCCGGCTGGCTGGCTTTTGTCGATTACGGTTCAGCAACTTCTCCGATCTACGCTGCCCATGATGCCGGCATACCTGTCCATATCTGGGTGGATGAGACGCGTCCGAGGAACCAAGGAGCGCGCCTAACCGCCTGGGAACTCGGAAAGCACGGCGTTCCGCACACGGTGATCGCTGACAACACCGGCGGACACCTCATGCAACACGGCATGGTCGACATGGTGATTACAGGGACAGACCGCACCACTCACACCGGCGATGTGGCCAATAAGATCGGCACCTACCTTAAAGCCCTGGCTGCCTACGACAACGGGGTTCCTTTCTACGTGGCGCTGCCCTCATCAACCTTCGACTGGGAAACCCGGAATGGAGTCAACGATATCCCCATCGAGCAGAGAAACGGCGAGGAAGTCAGCCGAATGGGAGGGGCTCCTGATGCTGAAATGTCCTTGGAGCCTGAAATCGAGGTGACTGTGGTTGCGAAGGGTAGCCCCGTTGCTAACTACGCCTTTGATGTTACGCCGGCCCGGTTGGTCACGGGCCTGATCACCGAGCGTGGAGTGTGTCCGGCCACTGAGTCCGGCATACGCGCACTTTTTCCAGAGAAATAATCCGTTTTCTGGCGTAAATCTTTAAGCAACCATGCCGACTATCTTTTCATGCCTGTAAAGATCGATCCCAACCTTCACCAAGAGAAAAAGCCCCCGTGGATTCGGGTGCGGCTTCCGAACAACCCTGTCTTTTGGGACACCAAGGGGATGATCGAGGATTTGAACCTGGTCACGGTTTGTGAAGAGGCTCAGTGCCCCAACCGCTGGGAATGCTGGGGTCAGGGCACTGCGACAATGATGATCGCCGGTGAACGCTGCACGCGCGCGTGTGGTTTCTGCGCGGTCGACACCCGTCGCCCCTTGCCGCTTGAAGCTGATGAGCCGGAGCGCGTTGCAGAGGCTGTTCGTCGCATGAATTTGAACCATGTCGTAATTACGGCCGTTGCTCGGGATGATCTTCTCGACGGTGGAGCAAGCCACTTTGCGAACACGATTTACAAGACCCGCGAGGTGAACCCTGACACGGTGATAGAGGTCCTCGTGCCTGATTTCATAGGCAAGGACGACTGCCTCTGGGTCGTGATGGAAGCCGCTCCTGAAATCTTCAATCACAATCTCGAAACCGTTGAGCGACTGACGCCGGTTGTTCGTTCGCAGGCTGAATATTGGAGATCTCTGCTCGTGCTCAAGAGGGCTCGGGAGATAGCAAGAGAGATGGGAAACCGTTGCGCCACTAAGAGTGGGATTATGCTCGGTCTGGGAGAGGAGGAAGGTGAGATTCTCAAAGCGATGGACGATTTGCGCGATCACAACGTCACCGTTTTGACTCTTGGGCAGTATCTGCGTCCTTCTCCGAACCACCTTCCGGTGGTCGAGTACATCGAGCCGGCTACATTTGAACGCTACAAGGAAATCGCTTACGAAAAAGGGTTCCGCCATGTGGCCTCAGGTCCATTGGTTCGAAGTTCCTATCACGCTGCCGATTTTAAGCCGGAGCTGGATCCAGACGCCTGATCCGGTCTCCTGCATCAACATTCTCAGACGGCAGAAATTTTCTTCCCGGTGTATTTGCGGCAAGGTTTCCGGTTTTGTCGGCAGAGAAGTGTGTTATTTTTCATCCGCGTAGCAACGACTCGCAGTGACCCCCAAAACCCGAAGCAAAATTGTGAGGATCTAGGCGAATTTGAAGTGAGAAGATGAATCCTGCCGGTTTCCTGTTCAGAACCCTGCTTCTTGCATTGTTTACGCTTTCCCTGTTAGCGGGAGCGATCATCACCGACTTTTATCTGCGTCACGAGGTCGCTGGAAAGGCTTCGCGATATCTGATTTCGCGTGGAGTGGAGGTTTCCACCGGCGGTGCCATCGAGGCAGCGGAAGACGGGGAGACGCGGATTCTGCGGAATCTCGAGCGTGCTGGTATTGACCTTGGTGATTCCGATGCCAGTGGGTTCACCCCTTTGTTGGCAGCGGTTCGTTCCGGCAATGAATCCACAATCGAGTTCCTGATGGAGCGGAACGAGGTCGTCGAAAATATCAACGCTTTCACAGCTCTGGAGAAAGAGACGCCGCTTAGCGCTGCTCTTCGAGAACGGGATTTTGAGTTGGCTTCCATGCTGATTGAAGCCGGTGCCGAGGTTGATGTGGATATAAAGCGGGGGCGGCCTTTTGTAATCGATGCTATTGAAAAGCAGGACGCGGAGATGATCGATTTCCTGTTCAGTCATGGGGCGGACGTCGAGTATCGCGGAGCGTTCCCGATCTCTGCATTCGCGGTGGCTGCCAGTCTCGATAATTTTGAATTGATGCAACGCTGCCTTAAAGAAGGAGCCGCCGTGGATACACGCGGTGAAAGCGGCAACCCACTCCTTATCGAAGCCGTGATGGAGGAGAATCCCAAGAAGACCCGCCTCCTCCTTGAGAACGGAGCTGACGTTAATATTCTTTGCGTTGAGAACAGGCGCATGGAACTGACGGCGCTCAGTCACGCGTTCGACCAAGGTTCATCGATTGTTGAAAACCTCCTTTTTGAGCATGGAGCCAATGCCAATGTCAATGGAGTGAGCGGTGAGCCTCTGATTGTTCAGTCTATTGCTGAAAATGACCTGGTTGCAGCTCAGCGTTTTCTTGAAGAGGGCGCCAATCCTGATGTGATGAATAAAGACGGTTGCACGCCTCTCGCTATTGCTGTCGCAGAGGAGGAACTGAATGCCGTCGAATTGCTAATCGATGCTGGTGCTGATCCGTCTCTCAGCGGTGCCGGCATGGAGAGCCCGCTGCTGCTTGCAATCGAGAATGGTAACATCGCGATCGCTCATATGCTGATCGTGTCTGGTGCTAAATTCGATAAGCAGCGGATGCTGGCTCGTGCATACAGCGAACGTAATACACCTCTGATGAGCCTGTTGCTGAATGCCGGGGCTGATCCGGAGTCCACCTTATGGAAAACCGACGAACGCGTCTTCGACATTGCGGTGCGAGACGGGTCGACGGGGGCGGTCCGAACTCTTCTCGATTCCGGCGCGTCGATCGGCGATAATTTATGGGCCGCAATCCTGTCCGAACAAGACGAACTGATCCGTTTGATTCTTGAGGCCGGTGCCGACCCACGACAGGTGGGGCCTGGTGGTGAAGACCCGCTCGATTTTTGCCTGAGACGCGGTCGATATAAGGCCGCCGGTATTCTTCTTGCTGGCGGAGCCAATCCCAATGCCCAGTATGACCACTCGGAGTCGTGGCTTTCCAAGGCAGTGAGGGAAGGGGACGAGAAAATCGCGCTTACCTTGATCAAAGCAGGGGCTGAGGTGATAGGGATAAGATCTAGGGACGGGCACACTCTTCTCGGCTGGTCGATTGCCCACCAGATGACAAACGTGGTCGAAGCCTTGATCGACGCTGGCGTGGATGTCGATGCCGACGAACGTGCTCCGGCACGGTCAGAATTTCGCGACATGTTTGGAAGCAAGACCTTCAAGTATCACCTCCAGACGGATCGGAGAATTCGTCCGGTCATGATGGCAGCCGCTCTTTACAACGAGGAGATTGCGCAGATGCTGATGGACGCCGGCGCCAATGGGCAAGCATACACGCGCAAATACCTTACGGCTGCCATCATCGGTTCTTGGCACAAGGATACCGACCTTCAGCAGATCGTTCTTCTTGGCGAGGTTCCCAACCCGCAACCACGCAAGGTCGTGGTCGACCTGTCGAGCCAGCGGGTGACTCTTTATGAAAATGGTGTAGCAACCTATTCTACTCGCTGCTCTACCGGGAAGTCAGGTCATCGAACGCCGGTGGGCGAGTATGTTATTAGCGACCGTCATCGCCACCATACTTCTTCAATCTATGGGACCAGTATGCCATACTTTCAGCGCTTCAGCTTCAGTGCTTTTGGCCTCCATCAGGGGTATGTACCTAACTATCCCGCATCCGCCGGCTGTATACGACTCCCTCACCAGTCGGCCCGACACTTATGGGATAAGCTTAATGTAGGGGATTACTGCGTCATCCAGCAGTAGCTTTCTACTTCTGCATCCAGTGGCGAGCGCCTATTGAGTCAGCCTAATACGCATATGAAAGTGATATCAGGCTCTGTCAGATATGGTGGAAGCCGCCTGGAGTATTGTTTCTTCGCCAAGTGGTTTACCAAGGAGTTGCAGGCCAACCGGCAGATCCTTGCCATCTTCCGTGATCGCTCCGCAAGGCACGGACACACCACAGATTCCTGCAAGGTTGGCGGATATGGTGTAGATATCGGCAAGATACATGGAGAGAGGATCGCTAAGCTTTTCGGCGATTTTGAAGGCTGGAGTCGGCGAAACCGGCGAGGCAATCACATCGACTTCTTTGAATGCGTGGTTGAAGTCATCGCGAATGAGGGTGCGGACTTTCTGAGCCCGAAGATAGTAGGCGTCGTAGTAACCCGAGCTCAACACGTAGGTGCCGAGAATAATTCGTCGCTTCACTTCGGATCCCAGCCCTTCATCACGGGACTTCTCGTAGACGCTGAGAAGATCATCAGCGCTATTGGAGCGATGCCCGTAGCGCACGCCGTCGAACCGGGCGAGGTTGGCGGAAGCTTCCGCTGTGGCAATGACGTAGTAAGTCGCCACGGCGTGCTCGGTATTCGGCAGGGAGACCTCTACTACTTCAGCCCCTTGATCGGTGAGTTGCTTGATGCCGGCTTCGACCAGGGCCTTAACCTCGGGATCGAGACCTTCGGCGAAATACTCTTTGGGCAAACCGACCTTAAGGCCTGCCACACCCTTGTCGAGGGCGGCGGTGTAATCCGGGACTTCGAGGTCGAGGCAGGTGGAGTCGCGTTCACACGATCCGGAAATCGCACCCAGCAGGAGAGCGGCATCTTCGACGGTCTTGGTCATCGGGCCCGCTTGGTCAAGGGATGAGGCGAATGCCACGAGGCCGTATCGGGAAACGCGTCCATAGGTGGGTTTCAGGCCCACCACGCCGCAGTGACTGGCCGGCTGGCGAATGGAACCACCGGTGTCCGTGCCGAGAGCAGCCACCGCCGTATTTGATGCAACTACTGCCGCGGATCCGCCGGACGAACCGCCAGGAATTCGTTCAGGATCGTAAGGATTGCGACAGATCTTGATGCCGGAGTTCTCGTTCGATGAACCCATGGCGAATTCATCCATGTTAGTACGACCAAAAGGAATCGCACCCGCTCTCCGTAGTTTGCGCACCACGGTGGCATCGTAAGGCGCCTTATATTTTCCAGTAAGCATCTTCGAAGCACATCCGCAGGGCTGTCCTTCCGCATTGATCAGATCTTTGATCGCGATGGGCACACCGCCGAGGGGTAATGATAGATCTACTTCCTCAGCATCTGCCAATGCCAGATCGAGATCGTAGGAAAGGTAGCCGCCAATATCACCATCTTTGCTGTCGATGGCTTCCGCGATGGACTTGAGGGCATCAGCGGGAGTCAGGTCACCCGACTGGTAGGCCTGTTTCAGCTGAGTGATAGTAAAGTCCGCGGCGTTCAATGGAGTAGGAAAAGTAAAACTGAAAGAAGAGAGGGCGAGTAGGTCGCAGACCTATTCGATCACCTTCGGCATCTTGATCTGTTCGTGAGCGGTAGCCGGAGCGTTGAAAAGGACCGCCTTCTGGCTGAGGCCGGGTCCGTTGGTCTTATCTTCTCGAATCACGTCAAAAACTGGCGCCGCGTGAGCTGTGGGCTCGATGCCCTCAACGTCGATTGAGTTGAGCTGCTCGACATACTTGAGAATGTGATTCATTTGTCCCTGGTATTCCTCGGCTTCGGCGTCGGTAAGTTCGATTCGGGCGAGGTGGGCTACTTTGCGGACGTCCATGAAAATGATTGAGTTCTGCTGCCTCCTGAGTCACCGGCGACAAGTCGGGGCAATCTAGGCATGACGCACCCATCCGGCAAGTTTGAGTTGGCTTGCACGGCAGGTTTCGTTCAAGTTGGCGCAAAATGCAGATTCACACAATCGATCTTGAGTTTCAGGACACCCGTCACGCCATCGCTGCTTTCCTTCTCGAGAGCAGTGAAACAAAGGTTCTCATCGAAACAGGGCCGGAATCGACCCGAGATCAACTTCTCGGAAAACTGACCGAACTGGGATGCCCGGCCTGCGAACTAGATGCGGTTTTTGTGACCCACATCCACCTGGATCATGCCGGGGCGGCCGGCTGGTTCGGCAAGGAGGGCATCCCGCTCTACGTCCATCATAGGGGCGCTCGTCACCTCATTGATCCTTCCCGCTTGATTGAGAGTGCAAGAATGATTTACGCGGAACGCTTCGACTCACTGTGGGGCGAGATGGTCCCGGCGCCGGAGGAGCAGGTAAATTCGCTTGAGGGGGGAGAAGTTGTCGAGGTCGGCGACCTTTCTATCGAAGTTCTTGAGACACCGGGTCACGCGTTTCACCATCATGTCTTTGCGGTAAATTCGGTCTGCTTCGCCGGCGACGCAGCTGGGGCCCGACTACCGGGCAGTGAGAATATCTCGGTAACCTCGGCACCTCCGCAGTTTCACCTCACGCACACTCTTGCTTCAATTGACCTGATCGCCGGGCGGGAATTCGAAACACTCTACCTAACCCATTTCGGAGCCGTCGACGATCCCTCGGGACACCTAAGTGACTATCGCCGCGCTGTTGAGTTGAACGCAGAGTTCATTCGTCAGCGACTCGAAGAGAAAATGGATCCGGACTCGCTTCGGATTGCCTACGAGGCTTTCTGCCTGGAACAGGCCTTTCGAGTAAGGACCCCAAGGGAAATCTTGGAAACGCTTCAACTCATCAATGGGACCGACATGTGCGCGGATGGTATCCGGCTTTTTTGGGAAAAACAGCGGGGCGAAGACGCTTGAATTGCCGGGGCTCACAGTGTTGATTACACCTCCTCCTTATGAAAGGTCCGTCCGCCCTGCTTCAACTTCTGCTCCTTGCCGCCCTCTGGCCTCCTGCGATTAAGGCCCAGGTGGAGACGGAACCGGAAACTCTCTCTGGTCGGCCGCTCTCGTATTCCAACCTGGCGCGGCTTCCGTACCGCCAGCTCATTAAGATCGCCCAGAGCGACTCGCGTTCCAAGCCAGAAGCCGAGAGTTATCGACTCCGTATCCAGAGCCGGAACTCACTGGTTTCTTCGCGGGATATCGAGCTTTACCTCGATGTGAAAGACGCGCCGATCATCCTTGTGGTGGATTATGATGGATTCGTCGAAGTTCCACACAATAGAAAGCTCCTCGATCTGAATCCAGATCTTGTCGCGAACCAGCCTCGCGGAACTTTGAACATTTTTGTCGACCTCGAACTACCAAAGGTAGACCCCCCAGAGATTAAAGGAGGCAAGGTGGAGTACCGCGAGCTCTTTCGTCCTCTCATGACCATTAAGGACGAAATGCGCAAGGTGGACCCCATGTTTGGCCTGACAGGACAACAACAGTTTGTCTTGGAAGTGGAGACCGGTGGCGAACCGCTCAAAATCACGCGCGAACTTGGTGCGAGGACTTTCACCCCGGATGACGACGGTAAAGTCTACATGATCATGGAGTCTTACCTTTTCGAAGAGAATCCCATCGTCTCCATTCCCGACGATGCCAAGATCCAGGTTCTTCCGAAGTCACCGCAGGAGATCGAAGAGATTCGCTCTAAGTAAAGGGTCTCAGGCTCCGGTCAGGATTTTCGGCCGCCTTTTTCTTTTTTATCACCCTTCTTGTCCGAATTGGTTCGGGACCGCACCCGAAAGGCGAAAGGAAGTCCCTCCATCGGGTATTCCTTTCGGATCTGGTTCTCAAGAAAACGCTGGTAAGTTCGAGTCAGGAGTTTTGAGTGATTCACGAAGAGCAAATACTCTGGAACCGGCACAGGTTGAGGACGATCGCTGCGCTTTTGAGTTGCATAGAGTAACTTGAGTCGCCTGCCGTGGCGCACCGGTGGGGGATTGCGCTCGATGGATTGCTGAAGAAGGCGGTTAAGCACACCGGTGGAAACAGGATCCTGCGCGGAAGCGACGACCCGCTGGACGTAGTTGAAGATTTTCCCCAGATACTGTTTTTCTTTCGCTGAGATAGCTACCTTCGGGGCGTAAGGGAGAAAGAAGAGATCGTCGCCAAGTTCGTCACGGAAGTTCTCAATCCGATTCTGGAAATCGGCACCGGGGTGGTAAAGGTCGAATTTGTTAAGCAGAACGATGCATGGCTTGTGGGCATCAATCACCATGCGGGCAATGCGGCGGTCCTGGCTCGTCACTCCTGAGACCGCATCGATAACCAGTAGGCAGAGATCGGCGCGCCGGATCGATTTCTCCGAACGCATCACCGAAAAGACCTCCACCGAGGTATCTCGCTTGTTGCGCTTTCGAATTCCAGCGGTGTCGATGAGAATGTATTCCTTGGCGTCGCGGGTGTAGGGAACGTCGACGGCGTCTCGGGTTGTTCCAGCAACATCGGAAACAATACTGCGTTCATCGTTCATTAGTGCATTGATGAGCGAGGACTTGCCAACATTAGGACGGCCAACAATGGCAATCTTCACTGGAGGAGGTCCGTCGCTCTCCTCGCGGTAATTTTCAATACCAAGCTCATTGAGCTCGGTTTGGACCAGGTTTTCGAGACGGTCAAAATTACGACCGTGAGCTGCGGAAGTATTGACCTGATTTTCAAAGCCAAGAGCCGCAAACTCGGCTGCATTAGATTCCTGCTCGGGCGTGTCGACCTTGTTGGCGAGAAGAATAACCGTGGCCTCGGAGTTCCGGAGGATCTTTGCCAGCTCGCGATCGATCGGGTGGATCCCGGTTTGGACATCGACGACGAAGAGAATCAGGTCGGCTGACGCGATTGCTATGTCCGCCTCCATCCGGACTTGCTCGCCGAAACCGTCGTCGAGGACGGCGCCAATACCACCGGTATCGGTCAGCTCGAAGGAAATGCCCTTGGGCCGTTTGCACTCCGTGGCGATACGGTCGCGCGTCACGCCGGGTTGGTCGTGCACGATCGCAATGCGTCGCTTGGCGATGCAATTGAAGATGGCGGACTTGCCGACATTGGGACGACCGACAATGGCAACCTTGGCTAATTGTTTACGAGACATCGCAATCTGGCGTGGTATGACCGTGTTCCCGCATTTGGTGAATGCCTTCCACAATGTACTGATAGCCGGAGATGAGCGTAAAAACGGCTGCAAGGTAGATCAGGATCTCGAGGGGAAGCGGCCGAGCTTCGACACTCCAAAAGTCCACCAAAACCCAGCAGACGCAACTAAGCTGTAAAAATGTGCAGATTTTACTCGTGGCAATGGCCCGCATTTTTACCTTTCCAATGGTGTAATGAATAATGACCACTCCCGCCACAATGGCAACGTCGCGAGCTATAACGAGGACCGCGAACCAGATCGGAAGCACCGCGGTCCACTGGGTCACACTGAGTGTCACGACGCCGGCAAGCAGCAGTAGCTTGTCCGCCACAGGGTCAAGAGCGCGCCCTAGTTGGGTGCTTTGGTTGAAATTCCGGGCAATATAGCCATCAAGTGCGTCACTGATTGAAGCGACAGCATAAGTGATCAGCGCGGCGATGCGATACCAGACGACCTCTGCATTATCGATAATGCTTTGACTGTAGTAAGCCGCAAAAACGATGAACACGGGGATTAGCAGCAGGCGGGTGATCGTGATCTGGTTTGCCAGCGTCATTCAACTTCAGTGTAGTGCTCGATTCTGGATCGGCACAGCATAATGATTCGACAATATTACTCAGTCTGGTAAATTTAAACCGGCTGTTTCAATACCTTTACCCCTTACCGAAAATCCGAAACAGGATGGACTATGGCAAAAGTTGCAGAAACATCACAAGAACTCCTCAATCAGGCCATTGAAGCAAAGGAGCTTCGTTTCTTCACTGCCAGTCGTGGCGCTGCCCGTGGCAAAACTGGTCCGGATGATACTGCCAAATTCGCAGATCATCTCATGGCGCTTCAGGAATGCGCACTACTGCTTGGCGAAACGCTTGAAATGGATGCTGTATCTAGCGCAATCAGTGTGCGAGGGGATGAGACGGTCGGATTTTGCTTCGACCCTAACTCGGATCCCCAAGATCCCGTAATCGCCGGTGCCATCGTAAACCGCAAGATGGAGGTCAGCGAATTTGTGAACTCCATTCGTGAATACATCGACTCCCACTGATGACTCCGGATACTTGCACAGCCACTCTTAAAGCCCTGAAGAAGGCGGGCTCAGTCTATGGTGTTATGTTCCAGCGGGAACACGATATCATCTTCAGTGACTTGTCCTTCGATTCCGGGAAGGTGAAGAAGCTTTCGGGTGTGGTTGACGACATCTTCTACTACTACGTTCAGGAAAAATGGGTCCCTGATCAATTGGCGTTTCGTTATGACGGCGGTAACCTCGTTATTCTTTTCAAGGAAGCCCATCGTATGGTGGTCCTTCATCACGACGCGAAAGAAGTGGATAGCATTACGTCAGCCGCGGCCGCGTTTTTCAGAGACTACCTGACGGGCGAGGCCATCAAGACCCTCAGTTGAATCGCTAAGCCGGAGTCTTCGCGCAAGCAACGCATGATTGACCCGACTGAGCCGTTCATGCCGGCGGTGAAAGCACCTTCCCACTCAGACTGGAGGAAATAAGTGACAAAAAAAGCTGCCCAGCTAGGCAGCTTCTTTGTATTCCAGAATCTGAAAAGGTAACTGTTTAGGAATCGTCCTCTTTGGGTTTATCTTCACGGAGCGTGAAGCGGAAACGATTACCGCGGTTGCGCTTGGCAGTCGCGCGCGCCTTGCGCTTGGTGCGCTGGGCAGGAGTTTCGAAAGAACGAAGTCGGCGCATCTCTTCGACGATGCCTTCGGACTCCATTTTACCCTTGAGGCGCTTGAGAGCACGATCGATCGGCTCTCCTTTTTTGACTTCGACTTCTGGCATGGTAGGTGGTCGGCTTTGGTTGCAGATTTCTGGGGTCTCCTCCTCAATATCAAGGAAAAGGCGGGAATCTAGGTCGGAAAGCCCGTAGCGTCAAGCGCGGGAAACGTTAAGATTGCCAAAATTGTCATCATGCTAAATTCGGTAGACTCTTTTCTGCGCTACGGAGCTAAATGCGGTCGGAATCGCAATGGAGATGAAGGCGTGGCGCAATATCAATTGATTATTTCGATTAGTCCTCGTTTTGCAGGCTCGCTACGACGTTGAAGTCCTCGAGAGTGGTGGTGTCACCCTTCACTTCTCCGCCTGAGACGATTTCTTTGAGGAGTCGACGCATGATCTTGCCGCTTCGCGTCTTGGGCAGGGCCTGGGCGAAGCGGATGTCATCCGGCTTTGCAATTGCACCGATTTCGGTTCCGACATGGTTTCGGAGCTGGGCGGCGAGATCATCGCCGTGATCAATGCCTTCCTTGAGAGTCACGAAGGCGACCACTGCCTGCCCTTTGATGTCATGCGGTCGGCCGACTACAGCCGCTTCGGCGACCGCATCGTGGGAAACGAGAGCACTTTCGACCTCAGCAGTGCCGAGGCGGTGACCGGAAACGTTCAGGACATCGTCGAGACGGCCCACGATCCAGAAATAGCTATCATCGTCGGTGCGGGCGCCATCACCAGCGAGGTAGATTCCCTCGTATTCGTCCCAGTAGGTTTCCTTGAAACGCTCAGGGTCCTTGTAAATAGTACGCAGCATGCTGGGCCAAGGCTTACGGATGACCAGCTTGCCGCCTTCGTTGGGAGCGCATTCTTCACCGGTCTCGTCGAGGATGGCCGCATCGATACCGAGGAAAGGTCGGGTTGCGGTGCCGGGCTTAAGTGGTGTCGCGCCCGGGAGCGGAGTGATCATGATGCCGCCAGTCTCGGTCTGCCACCAGGTATCAACAATGGGGCAGTGGCCGCCACCGACCTTTTCATGATACCACATCCAGGCTTCGGGATTGATTGGTTCGCCGACTGTGCCGAGCAGGCGCAGGGAGCTGAGATCGTGTTTTTCAACGTGATGATCACCCGCCTTGATGAACGCACGGATTGCGGTGGGAGCGGTGTAAAAGATGGTCACCTTATAGTCAGCCACGATCTGCCAGAATCGATCCCAATCAGGCTGGTTTGGCGCGCCTTCATACATGACCTGGGTGGCTCCGTTAGCCATAGGACCATAGACAATGTAGCTGTGGCCGGTGATCCAGCCCACATCCGCGGTGCACCAGTAGATATCGTCAGGCTGGTGATCGAAGATATATTTGAAGGTCGTCGCCGTCCCGGTCATGTAACCGCCGGTAGTGTGGAGAATCCCCTTGGGTTTCCCGGTAGACCCAGAGGTGTAGAGAATGAAAAGTGGATGCTCGGCATCAAAACCTTCCGCTGGACAGTCGTCGGAAACATCGGCTGTGACTTCATGCCACCAGACATCGCGACCGTCCGCCATGTCGATCTCGTTCTCACAACGCTTCAGAACGAACACGTTTTCAACTGCATCGTAGCTTTCCAGCGCTTCATCGACGTTGGCCTTGAGCGGGACTATGCTGCCTCGACGCCAGCCACCGTCAGCGGTGATGATAGCGGTCGCTTCCGAGTCAGCAAGACGATCCTTGATTGAAGTGGCAGAGAATCCACCAAAAACAACGGAATGCACTGCGCCGA
This sequence comes from Verrucomicrobiota bacterium, assembly GCA_002862135.1. Lineage (GTDB taxonomy): Bacteria > Verrucomicrobiota > Verrucomicrobiia > Verrucomicrobiales > DEV007 > Arctic95D-9. Next base: position 24,537 of record PKCI01000010.1, read on the forward strand.
TGCGGGCGCAGGCAAGCATGGCCACAGCGGATTCAGGCACCATGGGCATGTAAATGAGGACACGATCGCCAGGCTTAACCCCGCGAGCTTTTAGGGCATTGGCAAAACGGCAGGTATCGGTCAAGAGTTCAGAGAAAGTCATGTCGCGGGTGTCGCCGGGCTCACCGACCCAGTGAATCGCGATGTCATCACCCTTACCCGCAGCGACATGCCGATCGAGGCAGTTTTCCGCGGCATTGATCCGACCGCCGTCGAACCACCTGGCGAAAGGTGCATTGCTCCAGTCGAGGACCGTGTCCCAAGGCTTCTGCCAAGTCAGTGACGAGGCCTGATCGGCCCAGAATGCTTCCGGATCGGCGATCGACTGAGCGTGGAGAGTTTCGTATTCCTCCATCGACTTGATATGGGCCGTGGCGGAAAACTCGGGAGAAGGGTAGAAGACGCGATCTTCTTTTTGAAGCGATTCAATATTGTTGCTCATGAGCGGTAAAACTGAGGTCCGGAAACTAACAATAGCCGCCTGAATTGAAAATGGTAAAATTGGCGTGATCTGGCGTGGAAACCTAATCCCGAAATGGGACAAGTCAGCGTCTGCTGGAAATAACTTTGGCTACTGCTGCAAATGACTGAGAACCTCGTTGATGTCGGTGAAGGTGTCCTCGGTGTTGTCGAGCAACTGCTGCATGTTCACCCCCGGATATTCATCGAAACATACGATGTTCAGCCTTACGGGAGATCGCAGACCCGGTAAGGATCGCAACTGAAGCCATGTTTCAGAAGAATCAACTGAATGTTAATCTCGTCTAAACCGTAACCCAGATGCTGCGGCGATGATGAAACGTGGCCCTCCACTGTTTTGACACTGTGAGGAGTTGAGTTCCGCGCAGAAACAAAAAAACGGCTGCCACGTAATTGAGCAGCCGCTTCAAAAGTGCTGTTGATCGAATCAAACGGCGTCGCGCACCTCGATCATGGCCTTGAGAATGGTGTTCCAGGTGTCTCCATTCTCGAGCATGTCGTTCGGGAACATGCAACCGTCCCAGCAGATGTGCTCAATCCCGCGGTCGGCATAGTCCTTGAGCCAGTAGGTGGCGCACCGGGCGATGTCGAGCTTGCCGTTAGGATCGTCAGCCGGGCAGTGCTTGCCGGTCTTGTCGTGGCTGCCGGCTCCGTGAACCGTACCGTCGTTCTGAGCGACGTGGAAGTCAATTGTCCACGGGCGCAGCTTGTTGGTCATTTCCTCGTAGGCAGCGTAAAACTTTTCTTCGCTGTAGCCGTCCTGAAGGAGGGCATGCTCGGGAGCATTATAACCTAGGAGGTAGAGGTAAGTGTGGGCCAGGTCGGCCTGGAAGCCAAGCGTTTCGGGCATACCGACTTCCTCGAGGAGGTCGAGAATGTCCTTCCAGCTGTGCATGCCGGCCCAGCAGATTTCACCTTCAGCAGCAAGGCGCTCGCCGTGATCGGCAGCTATCTTGGCGGCCTCGCGGAAAGTCGAAGCAATACGCTTGGTATTAGCGGCAGGATCTTCGCGCCATGTCTCGACACCGAACTCAGCGGAATCGATGCGGATGACACCGCGCTTGCGAACCCCGTGATTATTGAAGACACCGGCAATGCGGCAGCCAACTTTTACGGCTTCAAGGAACTTCTTCTGGGACTCGTCGTCGCCCATTGCGGAGTCGCCTACGGTGCCACCCCAAACCGGGGCCACTAAGGAGCCGACGTCGAAGCCGTATCCGGCGATCGTGTCGGCGATTGCAAGGAGTTCCTCGTCACTAGCGTAGGGATCGGTGTGAGGGTGAAAAAGAAAGTAGTCAATGCCCTCGTATTTCTGGCTGTCCACCTCGGCGGCGGCGGTCAATTCCAGCATGCGTTCGAGGGAGATCGGAGGTTCCTGGCCCTCGTCATCGCCTTTTCCGACGAGACCGGGCCACATGGCATTGTGCAGTTTCAGTGAAGACAT
>PKCI01000130.1 GCA_002862135.1 Verrucomicrobiota bacterium
ATAGCTCGCTGTAGATGGAAGCAACTTGCTCATTCCGGCGATTAAACGCAATCACCTCGGGCATCATTGTGCCAACGGCCTGCCCATGGACGGTGCCGTAATGCGCCGTCACTGGATTAGCGCAGGAATGCCCGATTCCGAGCATGGAGTTCTCTATCGCCGTTCCGGCAAACGCCGCGCCAAGTTGCATGCGGGCACGAGCCTCCATGTCGTCAGGCTGTTTCATGACGCACTCCAGTCCCTCGTTAAGCAGCTGCCACGCTGCCTTAGAGTAAGCGTAGGAAATATCAGTTCGCTTATTGCAAACCGCAGTCTCCAGCGCATGGGCAATTGCATCGATTCCCGTGTGAGCTGTCACTGCGGCCGGCATAGTCAACGTAAGTTCCGGGTCAAGGATTGCGACAGCCGCCGCTGCTTTCTTGTCACCGCAGGCCATCTTGGCGTGTGTCTCGGCATCTGCGATCAGGGCAAAACTCTGGCATTCGCTTCCTGTTCCCGAAGTCGTTGGAATCGTGATTAAGGGTAGCATCGGCTCCTTTGCCAAATCCACGCCCCAGAAATCCTTCATTGTGCCACCGTTGGTCAGGATAAAGTTGCATCCCTTGGCAGTGTCCATGCTGGAGCCACCCCCAAGACCAACGATCAGGTCAACGCCGGCTTCGCGAGCGACCGCGACGCAAGCTTCGACATCATCGGTGCTCGGGTTTTCATGAACCTTATCGAAGACAGTTGACTTGATACCAGCTTCGTTAATTGCGCTAACGGCACGCTCAATGCAATCTGTCCGGGCAATGCCTGGATCCGACACGATAAGCGCATGACTTGAGCCCAGTTCTGTCGCCTCCGCCCCAACTGTGTCGAGTTTGCCTGGACCGAAAACAACCTTACCACCGGGAATATGCTTGAAGCCTAGCACCCAGTCCGGGGCATTTAATGCGCTGCAGAGAGACTCGATCGAGAGCGGATCGCTTAACATGCCAGACCCTAACCGGTCATGCCGACTCGGCAAACGCAAAGGAGCGGCGTGTATACAAGAAATCAAAGAGGTTGCCTTCGTGCGGCTGATTCCAACTAATTCGGTTGGTCGGGACGTTTCCGATGTTCAGGCGCTCGATTTCTGGATGATCAAAAAGCTGGTTGATCCAGTTCACGTCCTTGGTCACCGCGGTCATCACGAGCGAGTAACCGGTCTTTTCCAGCACCTCGGACTGAGGACACTCAACCACACTGGCGAACGGGAAGAGGAACTCCCGCAGAGCAAGATCTTCGTCAAACGAGTCAACACGAACGATGGTAGGTTGAAGGTAATTCATCCCGTCACGCTCCACGAAACGCTCACCATCACGATACTCAGCCGTAATGTCTGTGGCTCCGCTGGACACCAGACCGTCTTCGACGGCTTCGTTGATCCACTCGGCAAACTTAGGATTGGCAAATCCGGAAAGCTTCGCTTCGGGGTTATCCTGAGCAAGAGGCTTAATCTCAGCGAGACGCTTGGAAATAGCATGTGCGATTTCATCACCATACTTCGGCACCACTATTGTGGACGTGCAGATACAGCTTCGGCCGGAATTTGCAGAGACCGATTCCACCATGGAGTCGACATACTGCTCCCAGTTTTCGATTGCGTCCTCTCCAATCACGAACTTGGAGTAACCGGTCCCGTGCACTTCGACCCTTTCGTCGTTCTCATACTGCTTCACGGTGGAGTCATCACCGAAGAGCATAACCCGCCCGGCTCGGCGAATGATCGCCCCAGACCCGTCGTGCTGGGTGGGATAGAGACTGAAAGCTTCAGCTGGAGCGCCGGCCTCGATGAAAGCCTGGATAATCCGCCAGGGAGTCCAAGGCTCCTCGCGGCCGGGCTTGAGCAGGACCGGCATCTTCATGGCGATGGCAGGGATCCAGAGAGCATTCACGGCCGGCGAGTTGCTCGGCAGGATGACCGCTAACTCATTCGTTGTGGCAGAGAAACTGACCGGTGCCCCACCCTGCTCTCCGTAGCCCTTATCGAGCACGTCCCAGGAAAGCCCCCGCGAAAGCCCCATAAAGATATCGTCGATCTGGCCGAATAGACCGCCCAGACGGGTCATGTTGAAGCGAATCAGCGAATGCGGCAAACCGCTTGTCGCGGCCAGCGACATCACGTAATCGTCAGGTGATTGCAAATCTCCTTCAGTGCCGATCGGCAAGTCACCGTGCAGGAAAAGCTCCCCAGCTTTCTTGGTAATCTCTACCAGCTCGTTTCCGCTGAATCTCTTCAGGGCTTCACGAGCTTCCCCCATCTTGTGAAGGTCATACTTGATCATGTCCGCACAGGCGAAGCTAATCTCAGCGGCCGGGTCTTCGGTGCCAAGCTGGTTGACGGTTTGAACGTCAAGGCTCTGGTAGGGCTTGCCCTGTCGAAGTATGGGGATGTGGGGAGCGTTCATACGGTATTGATATAGGGAGTAACGTCTATACTGCTTAGATGTTTACGGTTCAAAGTGGTAAATAGCTACCAACCGGGGAGCTTATGGCTAAACCAATGCGGGCAGCCCTAATAAACGCCTTCGATCACCTTCTTGGTGAGCGCACCGAACGGACGCACGTCACCGACTCCATCCCACGGATACTTTTCGTGAGGTTCACGGCGAATCGCTTCGTCGCGCTCAAGGAAGCGCGGCATAAAAAATTCTTGAGTTAGGGTGGTCAGTTCAACCCGGCCGTATTCACCGTAGTCCTTGGTGATTTCTGTGTTATCGGCGTCAACAATACGCAGCACAGCACGCGGCTGAGGCGCATAATAGGTCACACTGTAATCTTTGCCGGGAAGCTCTTGCGGTATCGAAACTGCCAAGCCCATGAGCGTGTTGCCGTAAGTCGGAACGAACTGCGCTCTGTTTTCGAGAACTTCCTCCTGGAGGAAACGCACATACTCAGGGGTCATCGACGTCCCTCCGCAGAAGCAGCCCTTGATACCGTGATCAGAGATGGAAATCCGCTCACCAATGGAGGCAAGGAGGCGTGGCGTTGTAAAAATACAGGAGATATCGCGATGCTTAATGATCTCAACTGCTTGAGCCATCACGTGAGCTTGGTAACGCTCCACCTGATCGAGCTCCTTTCGCTTAATGAGGCGCTTCACCCACCTGGGATCGAGATCCACATGGTAGCAGCTTCCTCCACGAACGTTGGCAAGGTGTTCAACGGCAAGACGAAGACGGCGCGGACCGGTCGGCCCCACCATGATCCAGTTGCCGCCCTTCGGGAAAAAATCGTCGCTGAGCTGCCCGGAGAACTGCTCGTAGTCATGCTTGTAATCATCCCAACCGACACGCTGCTTGGGGAGTCCTGTCGTACCACCCGTTTCGAAAACATTGAAGGGGCGCCCTTTGTAAGCATTCGGGACAAAACGCTCGTTCTTCTCATCACGCAGCCACTCATCCTGGAAGTGAGGAAACTTGATGATGTCATCATAGCTCTTCACCTCTTCACGAGGATCCCAGCCTGCTTCAGCCATCCAGTCGAGCCAGAAGGGACATCCGGTTTCGTCGCTAAAGTGCCACGCCATCATCTCGCGAACACGTTCGTCAAGTTGTGCTTTTGCTTCGTCTGCAGTCATTGGAGGTAAGAAAGAAAGTTTTTTCGCAAAGGAGAGTTGGTGTGAGGTTACGGGAAGAACTTCTCTATGGTTTCGTCGGAAGGCTTCTTGGTGAAGAGTGAAACAACAACCATGGCTACGAGTCCAAGCACAAAGCAGATTGCAACAGGCATGATTCCGTCGTCACTACGGTGCTCGCTGGAAAAGACGGTATACTCCCCACCCCAACCCGCCTTGGCGAAAAAGTAGAACCAGCTTGCCGCCACAGCGATGATACAGGCATAAGCACCGGCCTTGGTAGCCCCCTTCCAGTATAATGCCGTGAACACGAGCGAGGTCAGCGCGGCAAAGCCGGAGAAACTCCACACCGCAAGATCAAAGACGTTCTGCACATCCTTGAGCACAAGCGACAGGGTGTAAGTCAACAAGACAATCGCGACCACGAAGCCACGGGCGATAAGCACAATCTGCTTATCAGTGAAGCGGTCTTTAGGCTTGTTGTGAAGAACGATGTCGTTGGTGAAAATAGTTCCGAGACAAAGGAACTGGGAATCAAGCGAGGACATGATCGCCGCGAGAATGCCCGCAGTCACCATCCCGGCAATGAGCGGATTTTCGATGAGAAACTTCACCACCACGGAGAGGACTTTCCCAACACCCGCGTCGTCGGCACTCCCCATGATACCCACGACCGGCTTGGGCCACGCATCAATCGGAGGCTGATTAAATACCCCGGTGGCCCAGAGACCAATAAGCACGCAAGGCACCCATACTACCATGATGCAGATCGGGTGGGCGATCACGGTCAGTCGAAAACTCTTCGCATTCTTAGCGGTCAGCCAATGCTGAAAAAGGTGCGGGAACATTCCTACGGATAGAGGAATGAACATGTAAGTGAGGAACTGAATCGGAGGAATCCCGATCTCTCGTTGAAAGGTTCCATCCTTGGTGGTCACCTCAAGCTCACCCGGAGTTCGGACAAGGTGTCCGGGATAGATTTGCTCGGACGCTGCCGCAACCCCACCGAGCGCTTTGGAAATCAGGTAGAATGCGAGGACTCCCATCGCCATGAAAACGAGCGTTTGGAATGTATTCGCCCAGGCCGCAGCACGCGAGCCGCCGGCAAATATGTAGGCCAGCACCACACCGCAAATCACGAGGCCAATGATCCAGGGAGGAACCGATCCGTTGAGCGGTCCGGCAGCCGGAAACAGCTCCGGGAACATACCCGCCGTTGCCGGGCCCATCACGCGATAGGATCCGATCACCCCGATGAGGAGGTAAGGAATCACCAGCAATACGAGACAGGGAAAGAGCAAGTATCCGATACCGCTCGATTCAAATCGGTTACGGAAAAACTGAATCTGGGTCACATAGCCGTGTCGCTTCGCGATCGACCAGACCTTGATTCCAATGAGGAAAAAACAGGCTGCGTGGATCAATCCTGACGAAGATGCCATCAAGCCGTAGGTGCCGACGCCCTTCTGGAACGCTTTTCCGGTCGATCCGACCAGGGCGAATGCCGTCATCGTCGTTCCGAAGACCGACATCAGGAGCATGAAAGGCCCGATCGAGTGACTCGCTACAAAGTAGTCCTTCGAAGTTCCACGAAAGAGTTTCCCGCTGAACAGGGCAAGTCCGAGGAGCAGGCCAAGGTAGCAGATGATCACCATCAGGGGCGTTTTCGAAACCTTGGTTGCTTCGGCCTGGGCTAGGATGAAAAAGGATTCCATAAAATTAAAAAAGGTTGGGTTAATGACTTAATAGGCCCAAATGGCAGACACTTCGGTCTTCGAAGCGCTCTGCCGATTCCTCTGACTACGGGTGACTCAGTCGTCGCCTTCGGCCCATTTCTCCATGCGGTCGGGCCAGGCAAATTTCACAACCCAGCCCCAGAAAATGGCTGCGACCATGGAGTAACAGGCATGATAGGCTAGCCCCACAGGGATAAACCCGAATACGAGGTTTCCATTATCCCAGTTCCACGTGTCCTGGTGCAAAACCGCCAGAGCGACGAAAACGAAAATGATAATACCGGTCTTCATGTTAGAAGGGCTTGCTGAACACCCGAGAATATTACTCACCTCCCAGCTCGTAAGCGTAGAGATGCGTCTGGGTCATGATGTAGAGAGTGTTGTTTGCAACGATCGGCGTTGCATAAATCGGCGCAGGGTAGTTCACAATCGTCAACTCCTCGTATTCCTTACCGGCCTTGAGGATAACCATCTCGCCGTCCTCGTTCCCGAGCAGCACCTTGCCGTCAACCACAAGAGTGGAACCCCAAATATGAGAGAGCGTGTCGTGCTCCCAGTATTTCTCGCCAGTCTCGGCATCGAGGCAGTAAAGACGACCAGAGTAGTCAGCGATGTAAAGTAGCCCATCAGCAAGCGAAGGTGTCGAAATGGTGCGTCCAACCTCTTTAAATTGCCAGACGATGGCATCTTCACCCGTGCCTTTGCTCGGATCAATGCAAGTCACAGCGCCAACCCCTTCACCGTGCTCTGGGTCCTGGCCAATCGCAGCGTATACCTTGTTATTGTAGACCACAGGAGATGAGATGATTTCAGAGGGACCGGGATAGGTCGCATACTTGATTGCCTCGCCGGCTTCGTCGAATCGATATTCCTTCGGGCAGCAGTCGACTTTCCAGAGTTCTTTGAAAAGGTTGTAGATTTCGCCGCCATCTTCGAGGGCCTCGAAATCAGTTCCGTGGAAACCGTAGGTGACGCCGTCACCGGCACCAAACACGACGGTGGGATTACCGGCAAGATCGTCGGCATAGGCTGGCGAAGACCAGTTACAGTGCATGATGTTCGCACTGATACCGCTGTCCTCTTCCGCTACGAGTTCACCGGTTTCCTTGTCGAGAGCGATGAGGGTCGGATTGTAGGGAGCCGGAATGTTGATGTGTGACCAGTCCACACCGTTGGAAGTGCTGGTGTAGACGTATTTGTCGGAAATTACTACCGAGCTGGAAGTGATGTTGTGCGGGAAAACACCCAGTTCGCTTCGCATATCGTAGCCCCAGACAATGTCGGCACTCTTATCGTCAAGCTCGGCCGGCTCTGCCCCCGCAAGCTTCTCGAGACCGCCATTGGCATACTTGGCCTCATCCTGAAACGGTCCGTCGTTGCCGTCGCTCATCCCGTAAACGTCGAGACAGATAATCTCACCGCGGTTGGACACCACGTAGCCATACTTGCCGTCAACGATCACAGAAGAACACACCCCAAGAAATTCCCAGTCGGAAACCTTACCGGCATCGAGCTTCGGAATGTCAAACTGCCAGAGCAGTTCTCCAGTCTTCTCGTCAAAGCACATGATGATGCCCTTGTCGCCGGTAACAGATTCAAGGCGAGGCTTCTCATTATTCGTACCAATGAACACACGGCCATCTTTCACGGTCGCTGTGCCGTAAGCCTGCGAGCCCATCTCGGCAACCCATTTGAGGTGCTTGGCACCATCGGCACCGCCTTCGTCATTGAGATCACCAGCAGAAAAGTCGATCGGAAGACCCGTCGCAGGGGACATCATGTTGTTGGAGGCGTCGCGTCCCCACTGCGGCCACTCGCCCCCGCTGGGGAGAGCCTCAGGTGCCGGTGACGGTTTTTCTTCCCCCTTGGCATCCATGGAGGAAGCGTAGAGAGCCAATGAAAGCAGGCTGAGTAGCTGCCCGAACAGTTGGAGTTTTGATTTTATCATGGCTGATTGGTAAATTGATAGTTTTGATTCAGGAGTTTTCCGGTTCTGGAATTAGTCGTTGGAGTTGATAGAAATGTTGTCGACGAACACGGTCTTCTGGCTTTGCGGAGCGAAACCGAAAATACCGGGAGCACCCTTCTTGTGGGCATTCTTGTGCTTAACCTCGATAGTCCAAGCTTCGGGCTCGGGCTGGTCTTTTGGCCACGCCTTAGCGCGGATCACGCCGGAGCCGTCGTCAGCCACATCAACGCTGGTCTTGAGCGTGTACCAGATGTTCGCAGAGATCGGGAACGGCACGGACTCTTTGACCCGCTCGTGGTTGGAGCTGACTTCGAGAATGTTGGCGTTACCCACCATGGAAATGATATAGCGCTGGTTGATAAGACCAACCACCGACTTGATACGACGGCTGCCGTCGGTCATCACATCAGCCTGCAGGGTGTAGTTAGACAGGTCAGGGTGACCGATGAATGAGAGTGAACGCTGGAACAACACACGGTCAAGCGTCTTGGAGAGGACCTTGTTGCCGTCATTTTCGATCACTTCCCACTTGAGGCGGGCCCCGATCCACGGAAGCGGCGGAAAATCAAATTCACGCCCCTCGACAGAGCCTCCCGGCTTAGTAGCCAGCTCGAAGCCTTCGAAGTCTTCGGTGTAAGGCAGGTTTGAAATCACGCGGCCGCGGAGGTATCCGGCAAGCTCACCTTCAGTCCCCTTCCAGGCACCGGCAGAAAGCGCAGCGTCTTCCCCAGCACCGATGGTGTTGCCCTCGAAAAAGGCATCCATGGTTGCTTTCACCTTGGCGGTGGGAGGGATAAAGGTTTCCCAGCTGGCAGTGCCACCATCACCGATGATCACGCCGCCCGCATCCTGTTGCTTCAGGGTGACCGTGGCAGACTCTCCGGAACGAAGTAGCAGATCACTCGGAACCGGGAGCAGCTTGGCCGCCTCTCCGGGCTCAGGAAGAACCACTTCGGGAGCAGACGCATATTCAATGCCGCTGTTTTTAATCTCGAAAGCGTAAAGCTTCTCGGTCGTGTGCACATAAAGACGCCCGTTACAAATCGACGGCGTGCCGATACCATTGCCATCCAGTTTGATCTGATTTTCGATCATCGGCTTGTCGCCTTCCACATTGATCACGTAGAACTCGCCCGGGAAGGTCGAGACGAAGAGACGACCACTCGCGTAGAGCGGAGAAGCGTGAAGCTGAGAGTTGGCCAGCTTTTCTTCCCAGTGAATTTTGCCGGTCTCGGCATCCACGCAGATGAGGGAACCGGTCTTGACCATCTGGTATATCTTTCCGTCGTGAAGAGTCGGAGAGCTGGTAAACATTTCCAGAGTCTCGCGCCAGACTTCGATATCTTCGGAGAGACGACGAGCACCCTTTTGAATGGGATCTACCTCTCCGTCAATAGCGTCGAAATCTTCAGGAATCTTAATGCGGAACATCCGGCCCATCTCTGTGGTATCAAGGTTTTCCTTGCCGTGGATGTTGATGACCGAATCCTTGTAGACTACCGGAGAGCTGTTGATTCCCCCCTTGGAAACCTGCCAGCGCCAGATGGCGGTGCCGTCGTTCACATTGACGCAAACAATGTTGCCGCAACCAGTACCGGCGTAGAACACGCGCTTGCCGTCACGAGTTTCCAGAAACGGAGTGCTCATGGAGGTATCTTTCAGGTAGGGCGGCCCCACTCCGGGAACGGATGTCCAGAGATGCTCCCCGGTGTTTTTATCGAATCCAAAAAAACGATCGCGAGCCGGGCCGTTGGCACCCCAGTAGCTCGTCACACCGCGAATGATCACGATATCACCATCGACGAGCGGAGAGCCGGCACGTCCGTTCGGGAAAGTGAGGCGTCCAAAACGCTCCATCATGGAAACCTGCCAGACCTGCTCGCCGTCTTTATTGAGGCAGGTGACCAGGCCGTATGTGGTTGCAACGATCACATTCTCAGTCTCGGGATCGACCGCAACGGCACCTATCGAGTAACGATTGTAAATAGTATCGGACAGGAAGTCGTGAGTCGCGAATTCCCAAATCACGTCTCCCGTCTTTTCATCACGGGCCTGAACGACTTCTTCCAGATCAGGACCACTACCTCGATAACCCCAGGAAAAAATGCGTCCATTGAAAACGACGGCGGTTCCCTGTCCGGAAATCGAATCGGTCCACACCGGCGTTTCGTTGAATTCAAAGTCAGCATAGGATTCGAGGCTGACACCGGTTTGCAGGGGGCCGCGCCAGGCGAGCCAATTACCTTTGTGAATATCCTCGGCCATGGACGGCATTGCCAAGGTTCCGACTGCGGTTATGAAAAGGAGAATTCGACGTGGGAGTTTCATAGGGAAAAACGATACAGAGAACAGAAAGTCTGACAAGAGTGGTCAGGATAGGAGCCGCCAAAAAAACCCGCAAAAGGAATTTGTGGTTTTATCACGTAGATTAGAGGCACTAATCGCTATCCGCGAATTGGTGTCGATTTACCCCATTCCGGGTTTAGCCAGCGATGTTTGCATAAGCTCCGCTAATGGCCAACCTAACACTATGAAATTGAGGTCACAAATCGAAGAATTCTCGTCAATGACCAGTAAGTGATGCACCTTATTACTATCAGGGAAAACGCCGAAATGTCCCGACTCGACCCGCGCGAGGATGAAGACTTTGCCGAATTGGTGAGGCTTCACCATCGCGACTTGCTGGTGTATGCGCGCGCTTTGGTTAGAGACGATGCCACCTCACGGGATATCGTGCAGGATGCTTTCGTTGCTGCCTATGAGAAGGCCGGAACCTTCAACATCACCCGCGACTTTGCCACCTGGATGCGTGGCATCGTTCGCAACAAGTGGCGGGAATGGCTCCGGAAGAACCGGCGCTACGATCTCACCGATAACGAACTCGCCTCTATTGATGCTGATGTCGCTGTCTGGCAAAGCGAGCGTGCCAGTGGAAACAGCCCGGTTTTTGAAGCTCTCGAAACCTGCCTCTCCCGCCTCCCTGGGAACCTCATGGATACCGTTAAAGCCTACTATTTTGAAGGTCGAAACGGAGATGAGGCTGCTGAGCGTCTTGGCATCGCTCCTGCGGCAGTTCGGAAACGCCTACAGCGAGCCCGGATTCTGCTGAAGCAATGCCTCGATCGCAAGCTCGACAACGCACCTCACTCAGAAAACTGAGCATGAACTTCGCCACTGCCATGGACCCGACTCCGGAAGAAAGTTTTATCGATGCCGCCTTGCACGAGCAGGCCCGCCTCGGTCAAGCAGGCAACGATGACGAACTCGTGGCTGCCATCCTCACGAAAACAATTTTGGATGACACCTCAGACGAGACAATGGCTTTGTCCTCATCCACGGTGGCGGACAGACGCCTCTGGATTGCTTCAGCTGTTGCCGCGGCCGCAGTCATCGCGCTTGTGGCACTTGGATTGAGCTCACTGCCCTATCGCTCGGGCTCTGCGCCTGATCCCGGGATGCAGTTTTCAGTCCGGCTTCTTCCCGCTGAGGAGTTGGTAGAAATTGCCGAAGAATCCGATGAGCCCCCCATTGCGGCGGTCAACCCTCACGGCAATCTCATCGCCCCAAACAGGGTCTCCTCGTCAGTCGCCTCTGACCTCGATCCTCCTGACACGTATTTGGAAATCACTACTTTCTTTGCCCCTTCGTTCGCCTCTTTCCCGGAACGCTCCGTTCGTCGTGAACTTTTCAGTATTGCATCAATCGGCGAGAGCTCCGAGGGACGAGAGCACACCTACTATGGCAATGTCAGGATCGAACATCAGGATTTTCTCATCGAAGCTAACGCGGCAAAAGTCTCCACGCAGTCTTCTCAGACCTTATCTTCCGAGGAGCCTTACCTTGTTGCCTACGATGTAATCCTGACACAGTTCCAACCTGCTCGTCAGGTCAGGGCTGGAAAGATGACTTTTGATCCCGGCGACAGCGCCTTTGTCCTCACTGGCGTCCGCCAACTAAGCACATCAGAGGGAGATCTCAGGCGCTTCCACGACAATGATCGAATCATCCTCACATCCACTTCACTGTCCATCGAGAACTCACCCCTTCGCGATTATCAAAAAGAGGTCAAATACGCTAACCCGTTATCTGAAATACCAAAATAGATTAGGCAGCGCCTGAGAAACCTGATAGTTTTCTCCCTTCTGCACAACAGGGTCGCCCTAATTCCCCGCACATCACTACCACCACAAACGCAAAGCCGGCCCTGGGCCGGTTTTTGTGTTTCCAGCCGCACCACCCGAGGTATCCACCGAGGCAGTCACTCACACCTCATGTCCAAGAACACTCACATTCGAATTGCCGCGATTGTCCTTTTTCTCGGAGTTCTCCTCGGAGCCCTCGGTGCTCATGCCCTCAAAGATCTGTTGGCCGAAACCGGGAGAACCGACAACTGGGAAACCGCCACTTACTATCATCTCATTCACGGAGTGGCCCTTTTCATCGTGGCCCTTTCGCCTCACCGCCCGCTTGGCTTCAGCTTTTTCCTCGCAGGAGTAATACTTTTCTCCGGCAGTCTCTACATCCTGGCCGTTACTAACATTACTAAGTTCGGCGCTATCACGCCGTTTGGTGGCGTCTGTTTTCTGATAGGCTGGGCACGCTGGATCTTCTTTCGGAGACTTGAGACCTGACCATTGAACCGTTTATGAAATTGCTGACATCCATTCTCGCCGTCGCGATCCTCTCGATGCCGCTCATGCAGGCTAAAGATCTCAAAGTATTCGAACTCCGAACTTACACAGCTAACGGTGATAAGCTCGACGCGCTTCACGATCGCTTCCGCGGTCACACGCTGGCGCTGTTTGAGAAGCACGGCATGACCAACCTGATCTACTGGGTGCCGGAAGACAACGAAGCCAACCAGTTGGTCTATCTACTCGGTTACCCCAACCGGGAGGCTCGCGATAAGTCCTGGAAGGACTTCCGCAACGATGCTGACTGGAAGGCCGCCTACAACGCTTCGATAGCCGATGGCAAACTAGTCGCCAAAGTGGACAGCCTATTTCTCGAACTGACCGACTACTCGCCTTCACTCGAAACACTGAAGACGGATCCTTCACGCCTCTACGAGATGCGCCACTACACTACCAATTCTGGAAAACTGCCCAAGCTGGACGCACGGTTTCGGGACCACACGGTGGAATTGTTTGAGAAGCACGGAATGAACAACCTACCCTACTTCCATTTGTCTGAAGGACAAGACGGCAGTGGCACGACTCTCCTCTACTTTCTCTCCTTCAAAGACGTAGCTTCCCGAGATGCTTCATTCAAGGCTTTCTCGCAGGACCCTGACTGGATCAAAGCACGCGATAAATCGCAAGCAGACGGGGAGAAGATTCTCATCAAAAAAGGCGTCGCTTCAATCTACTTGAAAACGACTGATTACTCTCCGGAAAAAGGCCTAGCTGCGAAGTGAAAACTTTCCCCGTTCCAGGTGGCCAACTTGTTGGCCCTACCGAAACACTTCTCGAAGCTTTTCGTTAGGTAGACGTGCAATCCACTGATAAACGTTAGCTCGGAGTGCTTCGCCGTATGTCAATTTTCGCCAGATCTTCCTGTGGCAGACGGTAGTGGTCAGACACCAGAAGCATCGAGACGAGCCTGCTCCGAGGGATCATCGTGGCACAAAGAAGGAAAGCAGACGACATCCTCTACAAGGAGTGCGGTAATCGCATACTGAAACTTCATTTGAAAAATCAGGGATTCGCGGCCCGGTGGGTAGTCACCGGACGCAACAATTCTCTGTATTTGTCTTCGTGCACCAAGAATACATCCGGACTTCCTTCGAGTTGACCGTAGAAGTAGGAACTGCTACCGGGCACCTTAGAGAATTTCAGGATATACAACTTGTCCCGCTTGTCTCCTCTGGCCGGGTCCAGCTCCTCTGTCGCAATTTTGAAAACGGCTGACGGATTTTGCAGGGCCTCCAGCGCACCGCCTATCGAAAGCGACCAGCTTGCAGCAGTGAATGAACCCAGGCGATCCCGGAGCTTCCGGGCGGATAGAACGTCCAGGGTCGCCGTCGCATCGACACCACTACGATAAGCTTCCCACGAATCTGTCGTGTATTTGTATTGCAGGGTCAGGTTTTCGCCGGCGTGTTCCCGGGTAATCGACCTGAGGTGAAACGGGTTAATGGTCAGCATCGTCAGAGAGCGCCACTTGATCGGATGGGTTGGGATCGAACCAAAGAAGCTGGGATCGAGTTCGTAGATGTGCTCCTCTCCATCAAAATTTGCGTAGAGTCGCTGCTGTTCGCCCTCTATCCATCCGAGGTTGAGGAGGCGGTATATCGTCTGAATCTGCCCGGGTTCTCCGTCAGGACCGGTAGGACCGGGGAACTTCATCGAAAAGGCAATCCGACTCGAGGGAGGTGCCAGCCCAAACTTCGGAAGTTCCTCAGCAGTATCTGAAGCAAAGTCGAGAATAGAGGCTTCGTTCACTGCAGCAACCAATTCAGAAACCTGAGACTGATTAGCGGGGACCAGCTTTCCGTTGATACTCACATCCCAGCGCAGAGCTTCATTGAGTTTCTCGGACTTCAAGTGCACGTCAGGGTCAATTCGGCTCTGAATGTAAATCGAGTCGAGGAAAGCCATCGGAATGTTGGCGAGAGTACGATTGCGAAAAGCATCCGGATCACTCGGAATCTGCTCCAGAATCTGACTCTGCAGGCCAAATACGATTGGACGATCGGACACGCTTGCTTCAAGTAATGCCGGTGCCCCTGCGACTGGCGGAGCCTCAACCTGCTTCAAAAAAGCGGTTAGCGGCTGCTCCACACCAAACACCTGCATCTGGATCACTGCGGAATTCTCAGGAAGCGGCGAAGGAATTTTCAACTTGCCGATCCCCCTTTCCACCGATGAGACCTTCAGCGAAGACAGATTAGCAAGGAGTTCATCCACCACATCACGGCTCGCCCACACTCGCATTGGCTTAACGATCGCCCAGTCCTGGCGCGGTGGAGTAATCCGACGGTTCAGAGCCACTTCGCCCTCTGAGGTTCGAACTACCAACTGCACCACTCCCTCGGGTGGCGCGCTGATCAGGCGAGCATCCCGAAGAACCTCCGTAGGACTTTCAATCCACTTGCGTGGATTCCCGTCGACCACGTAGACCTTACCGTCCTCGTTACGACGGGCATAGATGGATGCTTCTCTCGGAGCCTCAACCCCAAGCGTGACGCTGTTCTTAAACCGCTTTTTGGAGTCTTCCTCGACTGGTCCTTCGACCACGACATCGATGGCCTGATCCCCCTCGATCCCCATATCGTTGGGGCTCAGAGTCTCTCCCTCATCCCCCATAGTATCGACCGTGTCCAAGTGGTTCAACTGATCCAGCAGAGCATTAATCGCCCCAGCATCGGCGCGATCCATCTCCGGTTCGGTAAAGAACCAGTAATTCCCTTTTCGCTCAATAATGACCTGCTTATCAACGTTCTTTAACGTGATCCGATCGACCAATTCATTGTCAAAACGAGTCAATATTCGGGCTTCCTCAGCGCCTCCAGCACCGGACTTGGAATTGCGATCCATCGTGGCAATGACAACACCAAGCATAATCGCCGTCGCTCCCAACACTGCTGAGGTTACAATTCTCATATCAATTCCGTTCCAATCACGCTCGTCTTCTCATCCAGACAAGACCTCCAATAATCAGGGCAAGCCCCGGCATAATAAAGATCATGACGGTCTGCAGAAGTCCCTGGTCATCAGCACTGACGTTAAGAGTATAGGCTGTGGGCCGACGCGGGGTAATGCCGATCAATTCTTCCCGGTTCATCACCCAGTTAAGTGCTGCCATCGTGAAATCTGCTCCAACCTTTGAAGTGTTTCCTTCATGGGAAATAAGATCCGGGTTTCCGACCACCACCATGCGGGAACTGCCCTCTCTAAAGTCATAGTCGCCGGGGAGCCCCTTCTCGACTGAAGCGGCCGTATAAACCAACTCGGGCTGCCCATGGTCGATATCGGGATTATAAGACACCTCCTCCACCTGGAATTCGGTCTCTCCCCAAAACCCTTCACTCGCCACCATCAATGGGCGGGGGCGAATGTTCTCCGCAATGAGCAGATCATCTTCGAACAACACATCAAGAGACTGCGTCTGCCCCAACAGCTGTGTGGTTAAGGCTGGTAGGTCACGAGTAGGGCCGCCACCCGGCATCAGTGCGACAGGCACATCATAAGTTTTCTTGGCGGTTACACCAGGGATACTCAAGACGGATAAGACACGGTCTCTGCGTGGCCCGGCACCGTGTTCGCGGAGCAACTCATTGAGGGTGGGAGTCTCCGCCGAAGGATCCAAATAAAAGATCAGGCCTCCGCGCTCATCCTCCCAATAGCTCCGTATCACCTTCGCCTCACGATCTGTCAGATCGACCGTGTTACCCGGAAAGAACAACGCGTCGGCATCTTCCGGAATTCTCTGACGCCCCTCCAGGATCAGGCTCTCAAGGCGGGCGTTCTGAGCGTTGGCAAGCGGTTGAAGTTGTTGTGCAATAGGCACGAGTTCGTCTGCCCGCCGACCTCCGGTGATGAGATAGATCTTTCTCTGCTGCTGCTCGGTCACTTCCAGCAACGCAGCCGTTATGATCTCTTCGCCCTTAAACTCTACGATTCGGCCCGTATTGGAATCACGGTTAACCAATTCCTCGGCGCCTATCACCTTGATGCGTCCGTTCTCACCCACGACTAGAATCTGGTCGCCGGCGAACTGGAGTCGATATTGGTCCTTAAGTTCTGCAATGCGCGCCCGACTGCGGCTGAGATCGAGATATTCCGCACGTAGCTTACCCCCGCCAAGCCGGTCATACTCTGACAAAAGCCCTTTCACATCGGAGTGCAGATCAGAGGTCCCAAGGAACGCCATGATCACATTCACCTCTCCCCCAAGACTGTTCAGAAATCCCTTGGAAGGATCGGACAGGGTGAAACGGCGATTCTGAGTCAGATCCCAAGTCTGATGTTTTCGATAGCTCAGGTAGTTCACCTGGAAGAAAACGATCACCATCAGGGTGATCTGCACCGCGACTAAGAGAGCCGTTTTGTATCTCTCGATCTTGCGACCAGACGCGACGAGGCGGCCTGCTTTGGCGGCGGCTTTCTCATGTTTCTGTTCCTTGTTATCCGGCATCAATACGAGCTATCAGACGCGCCATTTTCTCGATTCGAGGACGTGATAAGTGATTGCGAGCAGCAGTATGCTGAAGCTCGCGTAGTAAATGACAGGACCGGAATCAATCAGCCCGCTCGTGAGCGCGTGCATGTGTTCGGTCGTTGAAAAGTAGGTCATGCCCCCGGTCCAGACAGAACCCGGCACCACTCCGAAATTGTGAAGAAATCCTAGGAAGTAGTGCAGCATGGCAAACACGAAAGTCAGCATCGCAGCAATCAGCTGATTGGATGTCAGGGCTGATGCCAGGGTGCCAATCGCAACATTGAAAATACCTACCAGCGCAATCCCCAGTCCTGCGCCCAACATGGCTCCTCCGTGAAATGCTGCCTTTTCTCCGGTAACCGCCTGAAACAGAGGAAAGAAAAAATACATCGGTGCCACGATCACGAGGAATACTACCACGGCAGCAAAATATTTTCCTAACAGGACCTCTGATGTTCGGACTGGCGCAGTTAACAACCCCTCAATCGTCCCCATCTTTTTCTCCTCAGCAAAGAGGCGCATGGTAATCAGGGGAAATAGGATAAAGAAGCCCATCCAGAACCAACCGGAATCAAAGAAATTGTAGATCAAGCTGCGCGAACTCACCCGCATCTGCATCGCGTTGATCATCGAGGCAAAGAGCCATGCATTCAGGAAAGTGAAAAGAGCCATCACCGTCCATGCCAGCGGAGACAGGAAAAAAGCACGCAACTCTTTCAGGAAGATGATAAAAAAAGCTCTCATACCCCGACCCTACTGGCCTCTTACCTTTCTTTCCTCTGTCTCTCCCCGCTTCTCCTGAACCAAATCGACGAATGCGTCCTCCAGGGAGGCAGCCCTGCTGGCCAGTTCGCGAATTTTCCAATTCTCACCCCGAATCAGGGCCGCCACATCTTCGCGCACGTCCACGTTTGGATCAGTAGTGATCGAAAAGCTGGTCCACTTCGCCCGATCATCAAGACGTCGTACATGATTAACTCCATCCAGCTTCAAAAGCTCCTTCTCTGCGCTCTCGGCATCTCCGCTCATCTCGAGCAAAATTTCACTCGGCTTCCGCAAGTGGCGGATTAGATTTTGAGGGCTGTCGGAAGCCTTGATTTTGCCCTGGTCAATGATGACCACTCGGCCACAAGTCACTTCTACTTCTGACAGGATGTGGGTAGAGATCAGGATGGTGTGGCGATCGCCCAAACGCTTGATCAACTCCCTCGCTTGGCGAATCTGATTTGGATCAAGGCCGTTAGTGGGTTCATCGAAAATAAGTAGATCCGGCTCATTAACCAGCGCATCGGCCAACCCAACCCTCTGCTTGTAACCCTTTGAAAGAGTAGTGATCATTTTTCGCTCAACTTCAGCGAGGCTGCAGATATCCATCACTTCGCTGACAGCCCGCTTCGCTTCGCGATAGCGAAGCCCCTTAATTCTGGCCCGGAAATTGAGATACTCCGACACTCTCATGTCAGGATACAGCGGAACATTCTCCGGCATGTAGCCAATATGCTGGCGAACCTTGATGGAGTCGTCGTAGATGTCATATCCTGCGACCTTAGCGGTGCCCTCTGACGCTGACAGGAAGCAGGTCAGCATACGAATAGTCGTGCTCTTACCTGCTCCGTTCGGCCCGAGAAATCCGACCACTTCGCCCTTTTCAACCGCAAAAGAAATCGCGTCTACAGCCGTGCGTCCGGCATAGCGCTTGGTGAGGTCTTTAACTTCAATCATCAGGCAGGGTGAAAATCTTTCGGGGACCTTAATTGATTACATGGAAACGGACACAACGACAAGTGCCCAGTGGAAGTCTGTGCCATCTAAATGTGCCTAAACCGCGGTTACTGCCCTAATCCAGATGGTCCACGCGAAGTCGCGGAGCCACTTTCTTTTCCTCGTGATCAACGCGGTGCACCCAGACGGTCTGCACGAGGCCCATAAGAAACAGAAGCACAACAAGGAACGTATACCCGCATGAGATCAATGGCAAAGGAATACCCGTGATCGGCATGATCAGGAGATTCATTCCCACGTTCTGATAACTGTGAGCAAACATCAGCCCTACTACTCCAGCGACGAGAAGACGTCCCATCAAGTCACGGCTGCAGAACCCAACGTAAATGCATTGCATCAGCAGGAACAGAAATGTTTCCCGGATCACGTTTATGCATAGCCGTCGAAATTTTCATTCGATATGTGGCGCAGAATGTGGAGAATATTGGGCTCACCCCTCCCTGCTATGGCCCGAAAGCTGCACAACACTTTGCCTGCGTTGCTAATCACACTAGTATTGTGCAGTTGCCAGACTGGCCCCCAGGCTCGGACCAAACAAAACCCGGCCATTTACAATAGGCTCAGCGCCAAGGACAAAGAACTCGTAGCCCGTGGAGATATTCGGAAAGGCATGTCCAAAGACGCTGTCTACCTATCCTGGGGCCCTCCCGGAATGGTGCGGGAAGGAAGCAGCGGCAGCTCCTCAAGCGAAGCCTGGGCATACATGACTTCCGCTCCCATCCCCACTTCATCCTTAAGCTACGCGAATGTCTACCGTCCCTACTACGGACGCTACGGCGTCCATCCCCGCTATGGGTATTGTCGGAACTCCGGCTGGGCTCTCGAAACCGGCACTGATTTTGTGAGATACGTTAGCAAGACCGTTAAATTTTCCGGGAATCGGGTCGTTAGTTGGGAACGAGTGCGCTGATTTCCGATGGAGGACCGTTTTGGCCATCATATCAACTACCTGCGCGTCTCGATCACCGATCGATGTAACGAACGCTGCCAGTATTGCATGCCAGTAGAAACGCAGGAGTGGCTCCCCCGTGAGGAAGTCCTCAGCTACGAAGAGATTCTGCGCACGATCCGGGTTGGAGCCGGCATGGGCATTTCCAAGCTCCGCATCACGGGAGGCGAGCCCCTCACCCGCCGAAACGTGCTCTGGTTCTTTGAACAGCTGAACCGCATCGAGCGAATCAATGATGTTGGCATATCGACCAATGGGACCTTGCTTGGTCAGATGACTCCGGAGGGAATCACCACGGCCCAGGCGCTCAAAAACGCCGGCGTTCGTACTGTCAACGTCTCCCTGGATACCCTTGACCGGAAAACCTACGCAGAAACGACTGGACGCGACATTTTCCCCCGCGCGATCGAAGGCATCGATGCCGCCCGCGAAGCCGGTTTTGAAAAGATCAAAATCAACACCGTGCTGATGCGCCACCGCAACGAACACGAACTCTGGGATCTCATCGAATTCGCCCGCAAGCGTGACCTTCTCCTGCGCTTCATCGAACTCATGCCTGTGAGCACGACCCACGTGCTGACAGAGGAAAACTTTCTACCGGCTGGAGAAGCCAAGAAGCTCATTGAATTTCGGCTTGGAGAACTCGCCCCTCGCCCTGACTTTCGCACCAACGGTCCTTCCAGCTACTACGAACTGCCGGAGACGGGCCAGCTGATTGGTTTCATCGGAGCGATGACAAACCTTCACTTCTGCGAGACTTGCAATAAACTTCGTCTCACCAGCGAAGGGAAGCTTCGCCCCTGCCTCGGCAGTCATCTCGAGTTTGATATGCGCGAGGTGCTTCGAAATCTGGAGATGGACGACAATGATGTCGCAAAGTTCTTTCTCGAAGTCGTAGAAAGAAAGCCAGAGCAGCACGAATTTCGCGAGAGCTATAAGCCTGGCCGCAAGATGATAGCGATTGGTGGATAAGGCATTATTACGTCATCATGATGCGATACCCGGCAATCAGGCTCAATCCTCCGCCATCCTCTGCGCCTCTCCGTTTATTATTCCTTCGTCAGGTTCCCCATCGAACACCACATAACGAAACTTTGAAATATAGGGTTCTCCGGGAATGATCTTGAAAGACTCCTCCACCATAGGAGCATAAACGAAGTAGGGTTTGTTCGGATGAAGTCGGACCCATTGCGGATGACGGAAATTAGATTCAGCTGGAATTACCGCCACACCAGCCTCTCCGCCCTCCTCAACCGGCCCTGACATCGCTACCCATTTCGGACGGCTATGATTGCCCTCGATCCGGTCGAGTCCCTCATCGGTTACAATACTTCCGGGAGGAGTTGCTTCCTTTTCGTCCGAATACCAAGTATCAGGTCCTCGTATGGCCATTCCACCGTAGTGGTACTTTTCGATGGTCAAGGACTTGTCGCCCAGCATCTCCTGGATCGACTCAATGTCGAAGAGGTGACGATCCTTCCCAACATCATAAACAGTGACCTTCCATTTTTCCTTGATCACCGGGACAGGACCGTCAGGAGCCGTCAAATCTTCCCAAAGATGCTCAACGGCAAAAGAACCCATGCCTTCGCTCGAGACAATAGATCCCTCGACCACGCCCATGAATGAAATTCTGCCGGCTTCCAGCTTCTGATTCCAGAACTCAGGTTTTCGCTTCTGAAACTTCGTTTTCGTCCAGGCGAAGAATAAAGCGTGCTGGTGCTTGTGATCGGCCGGAAAATCACCAGTCACCACTTTGCCCGCTGGAGAATAGAGAGGGTGAATATAGCCGGAACGAGCAAAGTGCGGTTCGTGCTTGGAAGCTTCCTTTGTCGCTACCTTATTATAAATGAGCACAGGATTGGATCTCCCGTCAAGGGTAACGGTAATGGTCTCCTCGCCATCCACCACACTTACCGGTCCAGTTTGGCCTTGGCCACATAAGCCCGTCCCTAGGAATACTGCGAAAAGACTACCAGCGTATCGGGAACACGAGTTATGCATGTTTCGTTTTTACCTTTCGCAGAAGCGGATTTCACTCTTTAGTTCACCATGAACGAGCCCCCTTCTCTTACGCATCTTCGCGAAGATGGCAGTGCTGCCATGGTCGATGTTTCCGGCAAGTCGGTAGCACGTCGGGAAGCTGTCGCTGAAGGCTTCATCTCTCTACGGGAAGAGACAGTCAGCGCCATCGCAGATGGCGAGATGCCCAAAGGTGATGTTATCGCGGTCGCACGTATCGCCGGCATCCAGGCCGCCAAGAGAACGGCGGAGCTCATCCCGCTTTGTCATCAGCTACCTCTGACCAAAGTAGCGGTCGATTTTTCCTTTGAAGATAAAGGGATGCGTATTACCTGCAGCGTGTGCACCGATGCCAAGACCGGCGTGGAGATGGAAGCACTCACAGCAGTTTCCGCAGCCTTGCTCACCATTTACGATATGTGCAAAGCGATCGACAAGGAGATGGTGATCCAGGATGTCAGGCTTCTTCAAAAAACGAAACAAGAGCCAGCCTCGCAGTAGCAACTGCAGGCAGTCGGATCAGTTCGCGAGGCGAACCGCCACCAGATTGCCCATCGCATTGCGGGCATAGAGAACCCCGTTGGCTAGCACCGGCGGCGTCCAGCAACGTCCCCCGAGGATCGGATTCACTGCCCTCGCCCGATATTCCTGCTCCGAAGCACGCCCAATCGACAGAACACCTTCCTCGGTCAGCACAATCAGATCCTTTCCGGCACCGATCACGGAGCCGTATTTCATTCCCTCGAAGTGCCAACGCTTTTCCCCGGAACTCGGATCGAGGCAGGTAAACTCCACGGGCCGCCCACGATGGGCGGTTCCATCAAAGCCGTATAGTAATCCATCAATCATCACGGAATTCCCCATGTGATTGCACATGTTCTTGTTTTCGTAGAGTTTGATCAGGGTTTGTCCATCGAATGAGAATAGGGCGCACCCCTGATCGTATCCGGTGGAAATGAAGATTCTTCCCTCACTGATCTCCAGGGGTGTCGTGGAATTGGTCTGAAAACTTGTCCGCCAGATCGAGAAGCCTAGAGTCTTCCCAGTCTCTGCATCCAGAATAACGAGGCCGTCTGTTTTCAAAACCGCAATAAATTGCCTCCCTGCTACTGAGAAAACATGAGGTGTGCCGTAAGCAGGACGGTAGGCTTCGCTGCGCCAACGTTCTTCGCCAGTCTTGAGATCAAAAGCAAACGTAGCTCCGGCTTCCACCAGCACGAGCTCCCCCATGATGACAGGCGAAGCTGAAAAGCCCCACTCCGGCACCTTGTTCAACCCGGACACTTCCATCACGTCCTTTTTGAAGATTACTTCGGAAAGATCTTCGTCAAATACATGGAAAAGCCCATCCTTGCTGATGGTATAAACGCGCCCGTCCGCCACGGTCGGCGTGCTACCGGGGCCACCCTCATGAAGATTTGGCATCAGTTCCGCCGTATAAGTATATTGCCCCTCGACTTCCCCGCTCTCTGCTGACAACTTCCAGACAGTTTCTTTCCCGTCGCGATGCCCCATCGTGTAGACGGATCCGTTGGCGAAGGAGATTGAAGAAAAACCGATACCGACTTCCGCCTTCCACTCCGGCGCATTGATGGTGACATTGTCAGGAATGATCTCCCTGCTGAGCCCATTTCGGTCTGGCCCCATCCAGTTTGGCCAATCAGCCGCGGGTGTATAAATGGTCGACGCCAGAAACAATGCAGCAGAAACTGGAAAATGACTTTTCATTAGAGTCTTAAAAAAATGAGCGTCGCGTAGCAGTTTGTTCCTAGGCTTACGCGTGATAACAAGTCAAACGCCTTCGTCGTGAAAGAGACGCATCTTGTAACTTAGCCCAGGGTTCTGCGACAACTCAACTGAGCACAATCAACCTGTTACTTGCCCCACGCGATTGCGACCTGGCGGGACTCGCCCAGACCGTCAATCCCAAGTTCGACCACGTCCCCCGACTTGAGGAAGCGGGGCGGATCAAAACCCAGGCCCACTCCGGGGGGAGTTCCCGTAGAAACAATATCACCGGGTTCGAGAGTCATGAACTGGCTCAGGTAGCTGACGAGATGAGCGATACCGAAAATGAGCTTGTTGGAATTGCCATTCTGAACCGTTTCCCCATTCACCTTGAGCCACATGCCGAGGTTTTCCGGGTCGGCGATTTCATCGGAAGTCACGAGGAAAGGTCCCAGCGGTGCAAAGGTGTCACAGCTCTTACCTTTCACCCATTGACCGCCACGTTCGATCTGGAATTCCCGCTCGCTGTAGTCATTGTGTAACACGTAGCCGGCGACATGATCCAGTGCTTCAGACTTATCCACGTAGTTGGCCTTTTTTCCAATCACAAAAGCGAGCTCCACTTCCCAATCCGTCTTTTCGCTGTTTCGGGGAATGACAACATTATCATTCGGGCCGCACATGGCACTGGTAGCCTTAAAAAACACGATCGGTTCCTCAGGGATGTCCATTCCAGTTTCCTCAGCGTGATCCGAAAAATTCAATCCGATGCAAATCAACTTTCCGGGACGAGCCACGGCGGAGCCCAGCCGCACGTCTTCCCCAACCGTCGGGGCGGAGTCACCGTTGGTTTCGAGCCAAGCAGCCAGCTTCTCCAGGTTTGCAGGATCAGCGAAAAACGCTTCGTTCCAGTCCATCCCGAAACCGGAGGCATCAATACGGGTGCCATCTCCCAACTGCAGGCCGGGTTTTTCGTCACCCGGAGATCCAAAACGAAGCAATTTCATGGCGCGACGGTAATGAGCATCTTCGTCGTCGTCAACCGGCCGTTCAGCCTCCGCTCAATGAGCTCATTATCTCAGCGAGAGCTTCGCTCCGTTCGCCGGTGTAGCAGCTGGACCACTCGCGACCGGAATATGGCGCCACACTTTCGGAGAAAAGTAGTCGTTGTTGAAATCCTGAGGACGGGCCGTCGTGAAATACATCCGCTCGCGGTCAAAAAGCTGCTCCGGTTTGTAGAATGCTGAAGCAACTGTTACATCTTTGAGACACCCTTCCGTAATTTCACCCTGAAGAGTCGATTCCATCACATACTGGCGGTCTGAAGTCTGAACGACCACCCACGCATGCTGTCCAAC
The DNA here is from genome assembly GCA_002862135.1 of Verrucomicrobiota bacterium. Classification (GTDB taxonomy): domain Bacteria; phylum Verrucomicrobiota; class Verrucomicrobiia; order Verrucomicrobiales; family DEV007; genus Arctic95D-9. The sequence goes on from PKCI01000130.1 coordinate 24,308, forward strand.
GTTGCCGTTCCATCCGATAGCAACCCGCGCATCGAATCCAGCAGAAATCAGGGCGTCGGCAAGCAGGATCGAAGTGTCCTCGCAATCACCTGCTTTATCAGCCCAGGTTTCACGCGGTCCTTTCCAGACCTCCCGAGTCTCGGAGACGTGGTCCTGATCCCTTTGATATTCGCAGCGCTCCGCCACCTCGCGCCAGAGAGCCAAAATCCGTTGCTCAGAGGTTAATTGATACTGTGTGATCGGATGCTCATTCAGAGAAAATCCTTCAAAGAAGTCAGTCGCCCTACGGATCCGTCCACTCGTGTCTGAGGCGAGCACATCGAATGGAAGCTCGCAGTGAGGACAGGACAGGATCAGTGTTCGTGACTCCTTCTCGATCTCGAGCGCGTGCACTTCATCGCAGTGAGGGCACTTGTTAAAAAAGCGCCCTCCACGGGAATTGGCTGCGCGCAAAGAGAAAGCAGGGATGCGGCGGGACATGACTCCAATCACGCCCGCTTGTCGTCCCGTTTGAAAAACCGCCGTGTTAATCGTGTCGAAGTCGTCGTTCGTGGCAGCACTCCAGCCTGCCAGCTCGTTCAGCAGCGACTCGCGATCATTTGAGGTTACCAAGTTAGCCGCAAGATATTGAGCGCCCGGGAATTCTTCCTGGATAGCATCGAACACTTCGTTCAGTTCAAGGGACGCCGGTTGCTCCTTAGAGTCGATGAAAGAATTCAAGAAAGACTGAAGAGGTTCGTCTCCACGAACCTCATCCACTTGGATCGAATCACGGACCTGATTGATCCGCACCATCGCATCGGAACGGAATCCACGCTGGTAAGCCTCGCCCATCTCGGGGAGCGGACGCAAATAGCTGCTAAATTCCAGCCTGCCTGTCGTCTGCAATCCGACGGCAAGCGCGAGCAGCGCGGCGAGCATTATCCCGCCGAAGCTTAATAGGCATCGCACCATTAGTTGTCTGTCTGTGTGTTTGTGGGTGTCACATGCGCCCGGTGTTTCAGGTCGAACGCACTAAACGACTTCGTTATGGAAATTATAAACAACTTCCCTCGGAAGGACAAGTTAATTCTAACTTATCATTCAGAAAAGACTATATTTTTGTGCTTCCTAATAAACGACGTAAGTAAATCATACCGGGTTAAATCCCCTTGCCCAACCGCTTTAGGTCGGGCGTTGGAGGCTATTTCACGATTGATTCCAGCATCAGCACATTGTTGTGCATAATTTGGAGCCAGTCTTTATCTCCGATGCGGTTTCCACAGGGGCTCACGACCAAAATCTTCAATCCCAGTTGACGGATCCTTGCCTGGCTGTCCTTGGTCGGGTTGGATTCCCACATCATCCAACTAACTTGATTCTTATCAATCAGCGCCGTGAGTTTGGCCATTTCCTGCTCCCCCAACGGAGTGTTCGATTCCCACTTCATCGATTC
>PKCI01000085.1 GCA_002862135.1 Verrucomicrobiota bacterium
AGAGCTGCGACTTCCTCGGACAATAATATTCTTTTTGTTGGCAGCTCCAGCTTTCGCCGCTGGGAGAATATGGCGACCGACATGATCCCTTATCAAACCATCAATCGCGGATTTGGGGGCTCCAAGTGGTCCGACCTTGCCGTCTACGCCGACCGCCTCATCACACCCCACAAATTCAGAGCCATTGTGTTTTTTGTAGCCAACGATATTGGCGGCAAGGGTGAAGACAAATCTCCCGAGGAAGTTGCCGCGCTGGCCGCGTATGTTCTTGAACGGGTCCGTGCTCACAACCCTGATGCACCGGCTTTCTTTATTGCAACGACACCCACCGAAAAGCGATGGGACCTCTGGCCCCAGATCAAACAGGCTAATTCGGCGGTTCGCGCAATGTGCCAGGAAAGTGAGAATGCCTGGTTCATTGCAACCGAGAGCATTTTCTTCGACGCTGACAACAAGCCGCGCCCCGAGTTTTTCGTCGATGACAAGCTCCACATGAACCGTGAGGGATACATTCGCTGGGCTGCGGCGATTAAGAGCCATCTCGATAGCGTGTTCAATGGCGCGGGCAATTAGCGCTAATCACGCACTTGCGGAGCCCCAAGCCTACTGCTTCGATACAGCATGCTCAGACTCCTCTCATGTCTCATTGCTACAGCGTTTCTCTCTCTCAGCACCACCAGTGCACAGGAGAAACCCAACTTCATTTTCATCCTCGCCGACGACCTCGGCTATGGCGATCTCGGCTGCTTTGGCAGCGAACACATTAAAACACCCCACCTCGACCAAATGGCGGCCGAGGGCATGAAGCTGACTGATTTTTACTCGGGCGCCACCGTGTGCGCCCCGAGCCGCTGCGTGCTCATGACGGGCCTGCACATGGGGCACTGCTGGGTCCGCGGCAATGCCAACAATCAGAACAAGCAAACTCTGCAACCGGGTGAAATCACCGTTCCCGGAGAACTCAAGAAAGCCGGCTACGCGACGGCTCTCTTCGGCAAGTGGGGACTCGGGGAACTCGACTCCGTTGGTCACCCCATGAAGCACGGCTTCGATGACTTCTACGGCTACCTCAATCAGCGCCACGCCCACAATTTCTATCCCGAGTTCATCATCGACCAATACGAGAAAGTGATGTTGCGGAACAAGTATGCGCCGGAGTGGATCAAGATGCGCACCCAACAAGGCAAAGAAGACGACGGCGCCGGCTGGGCCACCGAAGAAACCAAGCTCGACTATGTGCCTGACCTCGTCATGGAGCGCACCTACAAGTGGCTTGAGGAAGTGAGGGACCAGCCCTTCTTCCTCTATCTTTCTATCAACATGCCACACGCCAATAACGAGGCGACTCGAGGCACCGGCGACGGCCAGGAAGTTCCGGACTACGACATCTACGCCGACAAGGACTGGTCCAACCCGGACAAAGGCCAGGCGGCCATGATCACCCGCATGGATGGCTACGTCGGCAAGGTCATCGAGCTGTTGAAAGAGTGGGGCATCGCCGACAACACCCTCATCATGTTCACCAGCGACAACGGCCCCCATACCGAGGGTGGCAACGACATGGAGTTTTTCAATGCCAACGGACCTGTCCGCGGTATGAAGCGGGATCTCACTGACGGAGGTATCCGTGTCCCCACGATTGCCTGGTGGCCCGGCACGGTTCCGGCTGGTTCAGTTTCCGACCGCCCCGCTTACTTCGGCGACGTCCTTGCCACTGCTTGCGAACTCGTCGGACTGCAACTGCCGGAAGGGCGTGACAGCCTGTCTTTCCTTCCCACTCTCATGGGAGAAAAAGACCAGGAAACGGCACCCTACCTTTACTGGGAGTCCTATGAGAAAGGCGGCAAGCAAGCCCTGCGCTTCGGAAAGTGGAAAGTCGTGAAAGAACCCTGGATCGGCGGACCGATTCAGCTCTACAACGTCGTCGATGACATGGGCGAAGAGAAGGACCTCGCCAGCCAGTTACCTGAAATCGTTCAGCAAGCCGAGCGCTATCTTGAAGAAGCCCACATTCGTTCACCCGAATGGACCCCTCCAGCACCGAAGAAGAAGTAGGGGTATTCAGGAGCCTTTCTTCTGGTTGAAGAGCCAGGTCAAGAAATCAGACTCAGGGTCACAACGATCACCACTGAATTCGGTTTTCCCGTTTTCAGCCCCCGGAATCATTTTGCCGGATACACCGTGATTGTCTCCTTCCCAGGTTGTCAGCTTCATGTTGCCGCCCAGTTCTTTCAGAGCTTCAAAAACGACCCGCTGTTTTTCGTAGGGACACACTCCGTCCTTGTCGCCATGAAACGCCCAGATCGGGATATCCTTGATCTTCGCCGGGGCAATGAAGTCTTCCGACCGCTTCAAACCGCTCCCTGCGGATGGTGCTGCAGCGGCAAAGTAGGTCGGCTCGAGTTGAATGTAGATGTAGGTTCCATGCCCACCCATGGAGTGCCCCATGATGTAGATGCGACTCATATCGACCGCCGGCAGCTCAGCAATCAATGACTGAATCTTCTTTAGCTCCTCCGCATTCCAAAGACTTGGCGCCTGGGGCGCCACGACGTAACAGGGAAATTTTTCACGAATCGCCTTCTCAGCCAGTTGCTTGTTCCAATTCTTGAGCTGCTTGTTATTGTCCGTTCCTTTACCACCGGCACCATGCAAGGAGAGAATGACCGGGTAGTTATTCGATGAATCGAAGTCGATCGGTTTCATCACCCTGACAGGCATCTTTTGATACACCTGCGGTTCATAAAGTTCTGCCCAACTTCCGCCCTGCGCAACCAGACTGGAATAAGAAACAGCGAATACTGCAGAGAAAAATGATAGATACCTCATCGTTTTACTTCTTCGTTTCCCACCCTTTTGGAGCAGGCTTGACCGTTGGATAGTTATCAAAAACTTCACCGTTTCCAAGCGCACGAGGATCCCCTTGCTCCTTCAATTCCTGCAGCATCCGTTTCTTCATATCCTTCAATCGCCCGGCTTGGCTTCCGTCTGTTGCTAAATTGGCGACACAGTCAGGATCTTCCACCACATTGAACAGCATGTCGGCCGGACGCTTGCCGAAGTTATGCTTCCAGAAGGCGGTTTCCATATCCATCTCCATGAGAACCGACTTCGTCGGGCTGCTGTCGGTATCCCTCAAGCCAAGCTCGATGTTGCCACAGGGCCAGCGGTCGGGTTCAAAATTGTGAACGTAGAGATAATCCCCCATGCGAATCCCACGCGCTGGATAACCCAGGCCTGACGGCGAACCGGGACGGGCATAGACATCATTCCGTTCCCGCCCAATCAGAACGAAGTCACGTGGGTGACTCGGCTCGTCACGCAGGAGATCCGCCAGGCTCTTTCCACTCAGTTCCATTCCCATGGCTTCCGCATCGCCTTGCTGAAGATCGATGAAGGTCGCGGCAAAATCGACAAAGCTGACGAGTTCTTCAACCCGGCGACCCGGATTCTTGATTCCCGCAGGCCAGCGCATCACGAGCGGCACGCGATGCGCATCATCAAAGGTGTGCCCCTTCACGCGGGGAAACGGCATTCCGTGGTCTGAAGTGACGATGACGAGGGTGTTCTCCGCTTCACCGGAAGCCTCCAGGTCAGCCAGTAATTCCCCGACATGGGTATCGAACCGCTCCACCTCGATCGAGTAGTTGAGCATGTCGCCTCGAACGATGTCGTTGTCAGGCCAGTAGGCAGGAACATGATCAATGTCCGAGAGCTTCTTTCCAGCAGCGATACCTGAGTCCTTCTTGTACCCGCGATGAGGGTCACTGCTGCCATGCCAATAGAAAAACGCCGGGGCCCCTTCTTTCCTCGCTTTCAGGAAATTTCCGAAGAAGTCGTCCGGCACCTTTTTCTTACTAATGACGGTCAGCCCGAAATCGCGAGCTGAACCGTCGACGTGGTGTGCCGTCCCCGGCCCCCAGGTCTTACCCACGGCTCCGGTTTGAATACCAGCTGCCTGCAACACCTCTCCGAAGGCCGGGTAGTTGTCAGGAAACACATTCTGGTGATTCGCCCCCGCTTCGATCTGCCAGGGGAAACGCCCGGTCATCGTTGAAGCGCGACAGGGAGCGCACTTTGCCGTTGCCACATAAGCGTTGTCAAAGACGAGACCTTCTTCGGCCAGCTTATCGATGTTGGGAGTCTTCACCCAATCGCAGTCGTAGGCCTGGCCAAAATGACGCGAGGCATCGTCGGCGATAATGAACAGGATATTGGGAGTCTCAGCACCGCGCGCTGCCCCGGCGAACAGGAACAAGGCAATGGATAGAAGTCGGCAAATTCTCATAGCAGGCGTCCATTAAACGACAGATTGCCCCTGTCTCACAATCAGCGCGATCATGGTGATTCCTCACAACTTTCGGCAGGATGGCACTCTCCCGCGATTTGGGATTGGGCGAACCGCTTTTCCATTCGCACTGGTTGCGCCGAGGGAACTGCTTGACCCTGATTCGGCAACCCGCTAACTCAATGGTTTCCCTTTTCTTTCAACCGCCTATGACCCTACTCACCACATTACTCGCCCAGGCGGCAGCACCCGCGGGAGCTGCCGCAGAGGCAGCTGAAACCGCCGGCCCCGGACTTGGTTACCTCCTCGGCGTTCTCGTCGCTGCGATCGTCCTGCTACTGGTCATGATTCTGGTTCTGCGACTGCAGGCCTTCATCGCGCTTATCATCGCCAGCATTTTCACCGCGATTGCTGCAGGCATGCCGCTCGGGGACATTCCCAACACCATTGTCTCTGGGATGGGAGGGGCACTAGGGTTTATTGCCACGATCATTGGCCTGGGCGCCATTTTTGGACAGATCCTGGAGCATTCCGGGGGAGCTCACACCCTCGCCAACTCGCTGGTGGGGCTCTTTGGTCAGAAACGAGCCTCGTGGGCCATGCTCTTGACGGGTTTCCTCATTTCCATTCCTGTCTTCCTCGATGTTGGCCTCGTTATCGTCGCACCGATCATTTATGCGCTCGCCCGTGATACGAAAAAGTCTCTGCTGCTGTTCGGCCTTCCACTGGTCTGCGGTATGGCGGTGACCCACGCCTTTGTCCCTCCAACTCCCGGCCCGGTTGCGGTTGCTGAAATTTTGGGAGCAGATCTCGGACGCGTCATTCTTTATGGAATCGCCATCGGTCTGCCCACCGCGATCATTGTCGGCATATTCATGGTGCCTAAGATCTGCAAGGGGATTGAAGTGGATATTCCAGCTTTCTTCGAAGAGGCGAAAGAATCGGGCCCCCTACCGAACTTCGGCCTGGTTTCGTTGATCATGGGACTGCCTATCGTACTCATCGTGCTAGGCAGCACCTGGGCCAAAGCGGATGACCCAACTCAACTGCAGACCGTCATCGGGTTTCTCGGTCACCCTGTGATCGCCCTGCTCCTTGCCACCCTGTTGGCGCTGCTCTTCCTAGGCGTGATGCGCGGCGTGCCGAAGGACAAGTTACTCGATCTCAGCACCAAGGCACTCGGACCCGCTGGCATTATTATCCTGATTACCGGCGCTGGTGGCGTCTTTAAAGCAATCCTCGGTGCCAGCGGCGTGGGCGACGCACTCGCTGAATGGCTCGGCGGCTACGGCATTTCAGCCGTCATCCTGGCCTACCTTTTCTCCATGATTGTCCGCGTGGCCCAAGGATCGGCCACCGTTGCCATGATGACGGCAGCCGGTCTTATGGCAGGCATCGTCACTGCCGGCGACTACAGCGCAGCCGACCTCGCACTCATCACCATCGCGATTGCGGCGGGTTCCACCATGCTCTCCCATGTGAACGACTCCGGCTTCTGGATCATCTCCCGCTACCTGGGCATGACCGAGGCACAAACCCTCAAAACCTGGACGATCCTTTCCGTCGCTATTTCCCTGATCGGCTTCGCACTCACCCTTGTGCTTAGCATGGTAATCTAACTTAACCCCACCCCCATTTATGATTCGCATCCTACTGCTATCAGCTGTCTTCACCTCAGGATTCACCGCATTGAGCTATTCTGAAGAGAAACCCCCGCTCGCCCTTTCCCCAGTTCCTCGAGATAACAAGGCACAACTCCACGAGTCGTTTAACGAGATCTCTAAAGCCGGAACAGCCCAGTTGGTGTTCCTCGGCGATTCAATCACCCAAGGCTGGTCAAAAAACGGAGCTCAAGCCTGGGAAAAATACTGGGCACCCTATCAAGCTGCCAATTTCGGCATCGGGGGAGACCGGACTGAGCACGTTCTCTGGCGCCTCAATAATGGAAACTACGACGGTCTCAGTCCAAAGCTCACCGTCCTGATGATCGGCACGAACAACACCGGACACGAAGGTCGTGAGATGCCGGAACACGGCGGCGCTGTCTACACCAGCAGCGCCGAGGAGACTGCTGCCGGAATTACCGCGATCATCGACACCCTCGAAGAAAAGCAACCCGACATGAAAGTCCTGCTGCTCGCTATCTTTCCCCGCGGAGCAGACAAGAACGATGCGAAGCGCCAGAAGAATGAGGCTATTAACGGCATGATCGCCAAGTTGGGTGATCGTGAGCACGTCACCTATCTCAACATCAACGAGAATTTCTTAAAGCCTGACGGGACCCTGCCGAAGGACATCATGCCCGACCTTCTGCACCTCAACCCGACTGGCTATGAGATCTGGTCCCGGGCCATCAAGGGCACCGTTAAGGAGCTGATGGAGGGATAATCAGTTCCCCTCGCCTTCAGCCGGCTTCAGCTTCCAGAGATAGAAGTCATCCACGATGGCCTTGTCAGGCACCGCGAAGGCGAAATGATTTTTCGTCGGGTGATCAAATCCCGGCGAAGTGTGGGAGGCCACTTCCTTTCCGTTGATAAAAACGGTCAGTGTATCACCCTGGTGCAGCGTGGCAACTTCGTGCCACTCGTCAGCTTCGATATCAGAGGGAAAGCTCTTCTCGGCCGCCTCCACCGCATCTTTGTATTCCTGCGACTCTTTGTTCTCACGATATTCCATCTTAAAACGCGCCGAGCGCTCGTCGGCGAGGACGATGGACTTCTCATTCATCGTCACCCCGTTGATATGTCCGGCCCAGACGGATTTATCCGCTTTGTCGTTGTAGGCCAGCTTCAACTGCCCGCCTTCTTCGAGGTTCATGCGCACAAAGAGCACGCAGTCACCGTAAGTCTCTTTCGGCATAAAGTTCGTGGAAATGGCGTGATCGGCCCGAGGTGAAATCGTCATCACAAGGGTGCCATCGACGAGATCGTTCTGCTTGTCCCCCATGGCGCGGCTGTCACTGTTGGTAGTCCAGGGATCACCAAGTTGTTCTTTGTCATCCGGGTCTTCGCGGTTGAAATTATCTTCCATGAGGAGCACCCCGCGTTCTTCGACCAATGCTGCCAGGTTTTCGGGAAGATGATAACCGCCTCCTTCACTAGCCTTGCTGCCCCCGCCCCAGGCAAATTCCCGATCCGCCTCCGAAAGCTGCTCGAATTTCACGAAAAACTCAGAGCCGTCCGCCCGGCGCAGATTCACGCCCATGCTGTTACTGGAGACCATCTCCGCTTCAATGGTGCTGCCGCTGGTTGAGGTCCAAGTGCGGGCCGAAAGGCTGACAGTGACGAGTATTAGACCGAAAAGAATCAGGGAGGCTTTCATTTTTGGGATCCTTCCATGGAGTCGACTCAGTGTAAAGAACCGGAAATCAGCCGAAACAGTTTCAAATTCCCTGTGTTATCATCCCTTCTAGGGAGCACTTAACGGTTACAATGCCAAAGTCCCGACCTGAGACAAAGCACACAAGCGAGCCAATTCCCGGCAAGCTGGGAGACGTAAATGGCTTCAATGAACTGGTGCGCCACCACTAGGGTTGGGTCCGTGGCTATTTCTGAGCGCGGATCAACGATTGAACCGCGGCGGATGACCTGGCCCTGAAAACCTTCATCACAGCCTTCCAAAAGCTCAGAAGCTACAAGGGCGAATTTTGGCTTAGGGGCATCGTACTCAATCACTTTCGCAATTACTTCCGGAAACACCGCGAAGAATACATCAGCGGCAGCTAGGAACTCCAATCCCTTTTTCAATAATCTCACCCTCGTAATTGGCCACCATGAATCTCTTGATTCACGCCACTTCCCCGTGCTTGCCCTCTCCCCGCGACGTGTCTACCCTCACAGCCATGAAATTCGTATGCTCTCTCCTCGGCCTCGCCGTGCTGATCACGACAGCAACCCACGCCGCCCCAAAACAACCCAACATCATCCTCATCATGTCTGATGACATGGGCTGGTCCGACATTGGATGCTATGGCGGGGAAATTCAAACTCCCCATCTCGACGCTCTCGCTAAGGGCGGGCTTCGATTCACCCAGTTCTACAATACGGGTCGTTGCTGCCCCACCCGCGCCTCTCTGCTCACAGGGCTCTACCCGCACCAGGCGGGAATCGGTCACATGATGGGCAACTACGGCCTTGATGGTTACCGCGGAGATCTGAATCGCAACTGCGTCACCATTGCGGAAGCCCTCAAACCGGCAGGCTATCGCTCCTACATGGCCGGCAAGTGGCATGTCACTCCCTATCGTGGCAATGAACTGGAGAACCCCGACACTTCTAACTGGCCGTTGCAACGCGGCTTCGACCGCTTCTATGGAACGATCCACGGGGCGGGATCCTTCTTTGATCCGAACAGCCTCTCCCGCGGAAATCGCTACATCACACCGGAGAACGATCCTGAATATCAGCCCGAGGATACCTGGTACTACACCGACGCCATCTCCGACAACACGGTTCGCTATATCCGGGAACACGCCCAGCAGCACCCTGACAAACCCTTCTTTCAATACGTCGCCTACACCGCTGCGCACTGGCCCATGCACGCCCTGCCGGAGGACATCGCCAAATACGAGGGCAAATACGACGGTGGCTACACCTCCACCCGCGCTAACCGGATCCAACGCCTCAAAGAAATGAAACTGCTTCCCGACCATTGGGAACCCGCCCCCATGGTCGGCAACTGGGATGAAGTCGAAAATAAGGAATGGGAAGCTGCCTGCATGGAAGTCTACGCCGCCATGGTCGACAACATGGATCAGGGAATAGGACGCATCGTCGAGGCTCTCAAGGACACCAACCAGTTCGACAACACGCTGATCCTTTTCCTCCAAGACAACGGTGGCTGTGCCGAAGTCTTCGGTCGCGACCAACCGGTTGGACCCGTCGAACGCCCCGATAAACCCACACTTCCTCCCCTTGGGAAAGATACCCTTCAGACTGAGATGATACCTGTCCAGTCCCGCGACGGCTATCCGCTTCGTCGCGGCCCCAACGTCATGCCAGGATGGTATCCTGAGGTCGAAATCGGCTATGGACGAAACTGGGCCAACGTTTCCAACACCCCCTTTAAAGAATACAAGCACTGGGTGCATGAGGGTGGCGTCAGCACACCGCTCATTGCCCACTGGTCTGCGGGTATTTCAAATGATGGTGATTCCTTCCGCAGCACAGCAGAAGGCAACCTGCACGATAGCCCTTCCCACCTGATCGATATCATGGCTACCGCTCTCGACATCGCCGGAGCAGACTACCCGGCCGAGAATCAAGGCAACGCAACCAAATCCGTTGAAGGCGTTTCTCTCAAGCCGGCATTCGATGGCTCATCCCTGGAACGCGGTAATCCCATCTACTTCGAGCACGAAGGCAACCGCGCCGTCCGCGACGGCCAGTGGAAACTGGTCGCCAAGGGCGTAAACGGGGCCTGGGAACTCTACGACATGGAAGCCGACCGCACCGAGTCGACCAACTTGATCCAAGCCAAACCCGAGCTCGCCGAGAAGATGATCGCCCAATACGACGCCTGGGCCGAGCACGCCGGCGTGGTGCCATTCAATTCTTGGAAGAAGGACCAGAAGAGGAAGAAATAACAAGAGGGCCCCAGCCCCTTTGAGATATGGCGAAACAACACTTCGTCATGTTCCTTCCTTTTCGTCCTCCAATATCGGAGCGATTTGAGTTCTCCCGGTAGGAGATTCCCGCATTCGCGCCATCCTGAAAACCGGAAAACAAGGCAGAATTCGCACGGCTAAGAGGATACTATAATGGTAATCCATGATCGAAGCTCCCAAGCTCTTTCCCCCGCGACGCACCATCCTTGCTTCGGCAGCCAGTGCCTTCCTCGGCCTCGCGCATGGGCACGCCAATGTCGATTTCGTGCACAGCGTTGTCCCCATCCTCAAAGAACACTGCGGGGACTGCCACTCCGGTGAAGAGTCCAAGGGTGGCTTTTCCATCAACACGCGCGAGCTCTTCCTCAACGACGACACTGCCGTTCCCGGTGATGCGGACGCCTCCTACTTCATCGAACTGATTCTTGAAAAGGATCCGGACTTCATGATGCCTCCGGAGAAGAAAGAACGAGTTCCGTCGGAACACCTCGCCGTGCTCAAGCAGTGGGTCAACGAAGGCATGAAATGGGAACCGGGATTCACCTTTGGAGTCCCCGCTTATGAACCGCCCTTCGCACCCCGCCGTCCCGAACTGCCCACGGCAACCGAAGGTCGTGATCATCCGATCGACCGCATTCTCGATCACTACCTCACCGAAAATGATCTTCCCCGCCCGTCACCGACGAACGATTCCACTTTTCTGCGACGCGTATCCCTCGACCTCACCGGCTTGCTCCCCAGCGCCGAGGAGACAAGAACGTTTCTCGTCGACCAGTCCCCTGACAAACGTGCTCAAAAAATCGACGAACTTCTCGATCGCATTCCGGCTTACACCGAACACTGGCTCACCTTCTGGAATGACCTACTCCGCAACGACTACGACGGCACCGGCTTCATCACCAAGGGACGGACTCAAATCAGCGGCTGGCTCTACGACTCGCTCAAGGTGAACAAGCCATTTGATCAAATGGTGACCGAGCTGATTGCCCCTCCCAATGCCTCCAGCGCGGGATTCATCAACGGCATCAAGTGGCGTGGCACTGTCAGCGCCGGACAGACCTTGCCGATCCAGTTTTCCCAGAGCCTTTCCCAGTCCTTCCTTGGCATCAACATGAAGTGCGCTTCCTGCCACGACAGCTTCATCGACCGCTGGACACTGGCCGAGGCTTACAACCTCGCAGCCATTTATTCCGATGATCCCATCGAACTCCATCGTTGCGACAAGCCCACGGGAGAGATCGCCAAGGCTGCCTGGCTCTTTCCGGAGATCGGTCAGATTGATGCCTCTGCTCCTAAGCAGAAGCGTCTCGAACAACTAGCGGCCCTCATGACTCATCCTGAGAACGGAAGAGTCCCCCGCACCATCGTAAACCGTCTCTGGGGTCAACTCATGGGGCACGGCATCGTTCATCCGCTCGACGCGATGCAAACCGAACCATGGAACGAAGACCTCCTCGACTGGTTGGCCGTCGACTTCCGCGACAACGGCTACGATCTCAAGCACACCTTGCGCACTATCGCGAATTCACAAGCCTACCAAAGCGCTGCTTCGACTCACGCAAACGAATCCGACGAATTCACCTACGATGGCCCGCTTCCCAAACGCCTTACAGCTGAACAGATTGTCGATGCTATCTGGCAGGTGACCGATTCAGCCCCGACCGCCTATGATGCCCCGGTTGCTCGCGGTTCCGTTGACCCAACGTTAGCGGAGAAACTCTCTTTTCCCAGCTCTTGGGTCTGGGGGCCTTCGGTTGATAACGGTGGTGTTCCCGCCAACGGGGAGAAAATTCTCCTTCGCCGCGAATTCAAACCATCCAAGCCCATCCTTGCAGCCGGAATCGTCGCTGCTGCTGACAATGCCTTTGTCCTCTACCTCAACAACCGCCAGATTCTTGATGGAGTTAATTGGACCAATCTTGAAGCAGCGCCACTAACCAATCAAGTTCGCCCCGGAGCTAACCAACTGCTCATGGTCGCGGAGAACCGCGGAGCCAAGCCAAACGCAGCCGGAGCCTTCGCCGCGATTCGGATTAAATACAAAGACGGAAGCGACGAGATCATTGTCACCGATGAACAGTGGCAGGTCACCGACACTGTTCCCAACGGAAACCGTCCCGGCAGGTGGCAACTTGATGAATTGGAATGGGAAACCGCACGACTACTGCCCAACACCCCCTGGAAGAATCAGACCGATGCCCGCATTGGCCCTACCCTGGCAAACGCTTCCGCAGGTGTCCACCTGAGAGTCCGAGCCTCTCTGCTCAAGGCGGATGATCTCATGCGCACCCTCGGCCGCCCCAATCGGGATCAGATCGTTACCTCCCGGCCAAACGAACTCACCACCCTTGAAGCTGTGGATCTCTCTACCAGCGAAGACCTGATGCATCATCTTCGCAGCGGCGCCGAAAAGCTGACCAGCCGCGAAGAACTTTCAACGCCTCTTCTTGTGGAAGAGATCTACCTCTTAACCCTCAATCGCCTTCCCTCAGACGGCGAAAACAAGCTTCTCGTCCAGTCCCTCGGAAAGTCACCAAGCGTGGATCAAGTCACCGACCTGCTCTGGGCCATCACCATGACTCCCGAATTCCTCTTTAATCGCTAAGCCATGAACTTCGAAATCGACCCCAACGCTCCCGAATTAATCGTCCGACGGGATTTCCTGAAAAAGCTCGGTGCCGCGTCTACCGCGGCGATGATGTCCGGCGCCCCGCAGCTGGTTCGCGGCAAAGACATCGAACATCCCGAAGCAAAGGCCGATGCGTGCATTCTCCTGTGGCTCGCAGGCGGCATGGCGGCACCCGAAACTTTCGATCCGAAGCGCTATACCCCCTTCGAAAAGGGTATCTCGGTAGATTCAGTTCTCAGCACCTTCCCCGCGATCGACACGGTAGTTGATGACATCAAGATCTGCGCCGGCCTTGAGAACATCGCTAGCGTGATGGATCGCGGCACCTTGATTCGCTCTGCCGTGCAACCTGATCTCGGTAGCATCCTTCACTCCCGCCACCAGTATCACTGGCACACTGGCTACGTCCCACCCCAGACTGTTGCGTGCCCTCACCTCGGCTCGTGGATGGCTCGCGTGCTGGGTCCTAACAATAATGTAATACCCGCCTTCATCAACGTCGGCCAGCGCCTCGAAGGCGTCGGCGAAAAGGAGGAGCTCAAGGCATTCACAACCGCCGGTTTCTTCGGCAACGAATACGGTCCCATGAACCTCCCGTTTCCGGAGCAGGCAGCTCAGTCCGTTCGCCCGCCCGAAGGCATGACAAGCGAGCGTTTTACCAATCGCGACAAGCTCTTTCGAAATCTCGTCGATCAAAGTCCGCATCGTGACTATGCCAGCGACTTTCAACAGGAGTCCATGATGCGTTCGATGGACAATGCTCATCGTCTGCTCAGCTCGAGGGAACGGGAAGCTTTTGACCTCGAACTGGAACCCAAGGAAGCTCGGGAGATCTACGACACCGGGCGCTTCGGTCGCGGTTGCCTGCTCGCCCGGCGCCTCGTCGAAAAAGGGGCGCGTTTCGTCGAAGTAACGACTGAATATGTTCCCTTCCTCCATTGGGACACTCATGCTGAAGGCCATAACACCATCGATCGCCTGCACAAAGAGATCGACCGCCCCATCGCACAGCTCATCCTCGATCTGGAGGAACGCGGAATGCTCGACCGAACCCTCGTTATTATCGCCTCTGAATTCAGCCGCGACGCTCTCATTGAGGGCAGACCGGGATCCGAAGCCAATGACCAGGCCACCCACAAAGTGGACGTCATCACTGAGGAAAAACACTATGGTCTCCACCGCCACTTCACCGGCGGCACCAGTGTCGCCATGTTTGGTGGCGGCGTGAAGAAAGGCCATCTCTACGGCAAGACAGCCGATGATCGTCCACTCGTGGCTGTAGAAAATCCAATCACCGTGACGGACCTCCACGCCACGATCATGACTGCGATGGGGGTCAGCCCGAAAACGGAGTTCAGCGTCGAGGGGCGACCGTTCTATGTCACCGAAGACGGAAAGGGCAAAGCCGTGATGGATATCTTTGCCTAAGCAGGATCCACGGCCCGATACGCTTCGATCACTGCAAGTTCTCCTTCAGCACCCTTGATCGAGTTCCCGTGCTCCATGCCCACGATGCCGTCATACCCGGCTTCGTGGACGTGTTGAAACACCTTGGCGTAATTGATTTCCCCGGTTCCGGGTTCTTTCCTACCGGGATTGTCTCCCACTTGGAGGTATCCGATTTGATCCCGACACAAGTCGAACAGCGAGATCAGGTTTCCTCCTGCGATCTGCTGGTGATAGAGGTCGTAGAGAACTTTACAGTTAGGGTGATCCACTCCCGCGGACACTAGGTATCCCTCAGTGACTGTTTCGAGGAATGAACCAGGATGGTTCTTAAAACGGTTCAATGGCTCCATCACCATCGTGATGTCATGAGGTTCCACTATCTCTGTGGCCCGGCGCAACAGCTCAATGCAGTTCGCAAACTGGATTTCCCTCGGCCATCGAGGGTCCAGCTGCCCTGAGACGAGAGTCATGTATCCCGCATTGACCCTTCGGGCCACTTCGGTCGCCGCCTTAATCTGATCCAGCACGAGTTGCCGTGCTTCCTTATCGCGTGAGGCAAAGTTAAGATTGGGTATCCCGGTCTTTGCAGAGACCACCCCCATCGTCATGCCGAGCGTTTCCATTTTCGAAGCGATCGCCTTCTGATCCTCCAGCGGGCGCTCCATCATCTTGTTGTCCTCCCACGCCCGGAAGCCATGATCAAATGCGAACTGCAATTCGTCCAATAGACCTCCAGGTGCCGAGTTCGAAAAGGTTCCGAAGTGCGGCGCATATTTCAACGTAAACGGATCGGACGAGACCCGCGCCCTGACCATCGCAGTCATTCCAGCAGCTACTGCTGCGGATGATAGAGTGAAAAATTTCCGACGGTCCATTGCTCTATTTTCTCTCGCCGAAGGTCAACGGAGTCTCAGGAATCTCATCAGGCAAGCGCCCCTGCGCGACGTTGAGTCGAGTGGTATCAAGTCTCGGGAGAACGTGCTCCGCGAAGAGCCTGCACTCATCGAGGTGAGGGTAGCCTGAGAAGATGAAAGCCCTCATACCCATGTCGATGTACCGCTGCAGTTTTTCATAGACCTGGTCAGGATCTCCAACGATGGCACTGCCGCAACCGGATCTTGCCCGGCCCACTCCGGACCAGACATGATCTTCGATGTAGTCATCCTTCGACTTCGCCCGCAGTTCGTCCTGGCGCAACACTCCAGCCGATTGGTTGTCCTGGGCCCTTGCCTTTATCTCCTCTCCCTTATCTGCATCCAGTTTCGAGACAAGGCGATCTGCAGCAGCTCTGGCCTCAGCCTCTGTCTCTCGAACAATCACATGAATGCGCAAACCGAAATCAATCTTGCGACCATAACCCGCCGCGAGATTACTCATCTCAGAAATCGTCGCAGTTAGTCGCTCTTCCGTTTCAGGCCACATCAGGAAGACATCACAATGCTCGGCGCAGAGCTGTTTGGCTCCCGGAGAGATCCCCCCGAAGTAAAGAAGTGGCCCACCATTTTGCTGGTAGGGCTTGGCAGGGTCTGCCCATGGGATCTGGAGATTGTAGTACTTGCCGGTGAAATTGATTTCATCCTGCGTCCAGCACTGCTTCAGGATTTCGATGACCTCACGAGCACGATCGTAGCGTAGATCACTGTCCACCTTTTCACCGGGCAGGTCGGAAGAAATGATATTCACTGTGAGACGACCTTTCGCAATGTGATCAATCGTACTGATGTGACGCGCCAGCATAGGCGGATGAATCTCCCCCATGCGAACCGCCACGAGCTGGTTAATCTGCTCCGTCTGGGCTGCCATCGCCGAAGCAAATGGCAAAGGTTCCTGCCCCACCACGAATGAAGACGGCAAAAGGATATTCTGATAGCCCAATTGATCCGCCGCCCTGACAATTTCACCACAGTTCTCAAAGCTGCTCCTGAGATCTCCATCAGGCACCCCGAGAAATCGATAGTCATCGCCGCAAAGCGCAGAGAACCAAGCGACCTCAACTCTTCTTTCTGGAGTTCGGATCGTGGCAGTAGGGTCAGTAACAGACATGAAATCACCTTAAATATACAACACGTTTACTAGCGCGCTGAGAAAACCCGGAACCATCGTCGAAGTTGCGCTCCCGAGAAACTCACTTCATCTACCAATGATTAGTTCTATTTGCATTTAATAGTCAACTTTCGGTCGAAACGAAGTTGGCATTTCCGAGGGGAAAAACCTCAAAAAAGTGATTAATGGACCCTTTTGTCTTAATTCCGTTTGCAACTAAATTGGAATTTTGATACGAAAACCGCCTGACCCCGCAATGGAACCCTCTCCAGGAAAGCATCTCACCTCGCGTAGGAGCTTCCTGGGGGCCACTTCTGCTGCGACCACTGCATCGTTAACCACACAGGCCCTTGCTTCGCGCCGCCCCGTTCATTCCGCACAAAATGACGACGGCAACCTGAAACTGGGACTCGTTGGATGTGGTGGTCGCGGAGCAGGAGCGGCCAACCAGGCCCTCACTGCCGACGACAAGGTCACTCTGCACGCAATGTGCGACCTCGACCGCGGCGTCCTCGATAAGGCCGTGGAAATCCTTGTCAAAAACCAGCCCGACCGGGTTGATGTGCCGGAGGAGCGCCGCTTCGACACCTTTCAAGGCTACAAGCGGGTCATCGAAGAATGCGATGTGGTCATTCTTGCCACATCGCCGGGCTTTCGTCCCCAGCATTTCGAAGAGGCCGTGGCACAGGGAAAGCATGTGTTCATGGAAAAACCCGTCGCCAGCGACGTGAACGGCATCAAGCGAGTTCTTGCAGCGGGCGAACAGGCCAAAGCGAAAAACCTCAAAGTCGCCGTTGGCTTGCAGCGCCGCCACCAACCCGGCTACCAGGAATGGGTCAAGCGAATCCAGGACGGAGCGATCGGCGATCTTCTCGTTCTCCGCGCACTTTGGAACGGTTCTTCCCGCCCCGGTAAACCGCGCCTTGAAGGTGAGACCGAGCTCGAATACCAGATTCGTAACTGGTACTATTTCACCTGGTTGTCCGGGGATCACAATGTCGAGCAACACGTCCACAATCTTGATATCGCCAACTGGATGATGGGTGATCAACATCCTGTCGTCGCCCGGGGAATGGGTGGGCAGGAAGTGCGCAATGCTCCTGAAAACGGTCAGATCTTTGACCACCACTTCGTCGAATACGAATACGCCGACGGCACCATTCTATACAGCCAGGCCCGCCAGATCCCCAATTGCATTCGCGACATCAGTGAATCCGCCATCGGCACTCTTGGACGGGCCAACCTCATGCAACGCGAGTTCACCATCAGCGGTCCGAACGCTGCCGTGAAGCGCTTCCGCAAAAACGAAGACGGTCACCAACTCGAACATTACCCCTTCTTCAAGGCGATTCGTGAAGACCTCGAACACAACGAAGCCAAGCGTGGCGCCGACGCAACCATGGCCGCTATTCTGGGGCGCATGTCAAGTTACTCCGGACAGGAAGTCACATGGGACGACGCAATGGCTTCAAATCAAACCCTTGTTCCCGACAACCTGGTCGACTTCAATTCTCCCGCTCCGGTCAGCCCGGATTCCGGAGGTTACTACCCCAAGGCCATACCCGGAGTTTCTGGCCCTTTCGAACTCTGGTATTAATTACCCCTCCATTTCATTTCGACACCATCGCGGGATACAACTGCGTTTACTCGAAAGTTGAACTCTGTTACGAAACCATTCCTTATTCAACGGTGCTATGTCCAAAGAACTTGAATCCAACAATAAATGGTATCACGGGATCACCCGCTACGAATGGCTTGTCCTGATTATTGCATCAGCGGGATGGATCTTTGACGTCTACGAAGGTCAGATTTTCAACCTGACGCGCAACGACATGTTGAGCGACATCCTCGGTCAGGAACTGGGAAGTGCAGACGTAAAAAAATTCGGCGACTGGTTCCTTGGCGTTTTCCTCCTAGGCGGTACTTTTGGTGGTCTCCTTTTCGGGTCAATGGCTGATCGGTATGGACGGCGGCCCATCATGATATTGACCATCCTGATGTACTCGGTGTTCTCAGGATTAACTTTCTTCGCCACCGAACTTTGGCACGTCACGACTCTGCGCTTCCTTGTCGCCATGGGTGTTGGTGGTGAGTGGGCGGTAGCCGCAGCTCTCGTTTCCGAGGTCTTTCCGAAAAAGGCGCGCGCCCATGCTTCAAGCATTTTCCACGCCTCCTCGGTGATCGGCACATGGCTTGCGGCGATTGCCGCTTACCTCGTAAACACCAACTGGCAATACGCTTATCTGATCGGGGTCCTGCCCGCTCTCCTTATCGTATGGGTGCGTGTTGCGGTGAAGGAACCCAAAAAATGGGAAGAGGCACGAGCGGCGGCGGCGGCCGGGGACGGCAAAGCCGGGAGCTTCAAGGAACTCCTGACCGTGGCCCCATGGCGAGGGAGGGCGATTGGAGCCATGTTACTTGCTGCGGTCGGACTGGGAACATTCTGGGCGGTGACAGTAGCCGGTCAGGACCTTGCCCGTGAACGCCTTATCGCTGACGGAGTCGACCCGGCTGAAGCCTCGCAAAAAGCCAAGATTGCCTACGGTATCATTCAAACGATCGGAGGAGGACTTGGACTGATACTGTTCGGCCCGATCTCAGCGAGGCTGGGAAGGAAGAAAACATTTATTCTCTTTCACTTAGCAGCTCTCATTATCACCCCGATCGCCTGCTTCGCTCCCCAGAACTACACCATGCTGTTGTTCATTCTCCCTTTGTTCGGATTCTTCACTCTGGGAATGCACGCAGGGTATGCCGTCTATTTCCCTGAGCTCTTCCCCAATCGACTCCGGGCTACCGGCATGAGTTGGGGATTCAACGGCGGGCGAATCGTCGCCGTTTCCGTGCTACTGCTTGCCGGAAAAATGAAAGCCACAATGGAGCTTCCCGTTGCTGTCAGCATACTCAGCGCCTTCTTCCTTCTCGGAGCGATCGTGGTTACGTTCATGCCCGAAACCAAGGACCGGGACCTTCCCGACTGATCCTGCTTCAGTCCCTTTGTCGACAGGATCAAAGGAATCTGGGGACTCAAGTCTGAGAAACATGTGAGAGCATTCCGGCTTTCGCCTCTCTCTCTTTTGGGTATTTTAATTAAATTGATAACCCACATTACACCGAACTAATAGAATAGTGACGGTGGGTAGATTCCTCATGGATACAGCCACACTGGAACGACTTCTCATCCGGGAAATCCGGAGAAGTCCCGGTATATCGCGACGCGACCTTGCCGATCGGGTTGACGTTGCTCGTTCCACCGCAGGTCGTCGGGTAGACAATCTAATCGACAATGGGCTGGTCAGGGAATCCGGAGTAGAGCACACCGCCGAAGCCGGCCGTCCCAAACGCCAACTCGAACTCAGAGGAGACTACGGCACCTTCATCGGATTCGACTTTGATGCCCGTAATATCTACGGCGTGCTGGTCGACTTCGCGCAGTCTACCATTGCAGAAGTTTCGATTCCACTCACTCCCCGTCCTTCCAAGGACGAAGTCATCAATCACCTTCGAGAAACTATTGATCGCTTTCGAGACTCCGGACACGGCACCCTCCACGGGATCGGGATCGGAGTTCCGGGGCCCATTAAACAGTCTAAGCGGCTCGCCCTCGGTTATCCCTATATCTCTAAATGGAAAGACGTCGATCTTTGCCAGGAACTCGACGTCACCTCCAATCTTTTACACATTGAGCACAACACCCGAGCCATGGCAATTGGCGAATACTGGCTCGGCAGCGCTTCACAGGTTGAGAATCTGATTTGCATCAATGTTAGGACAGGTATTTCTGCTGCCATTATCAGTGAGGGGCGCCTCATTCGTGGGACCCACGAACTTGCCGGCGAAGTTCGAGGTTGGACTGTTAGCAGTGAAAACAATACCTCTCCGAAGCCCGTCTGGCTCGAAGACCGGGCTACCGTACGTGCGATTTCACCCAACAGCGTAACGACACCAGAAGCGTGGAACGAATTCGTTTCCAACTGTCGAGATGGAGACCGCGAAGCACTTAAACAGCTCAGTGAAATCGTGAAGCATCACGGAGACACAGTCGCCCGGCTTGCCCAAGTCACCGATCCTGAAATGGTGGTTTTTGCCGGCTCATTCAACGACATAGGCGATCTCTACCTGGACCAAGTCCGCGAAGCGACGGCCATCGCCCTGCTTGGACAATTCGTGCCTCCGCCACCGATTAAGTTCGTCTCGCTCGGCCACTGCACCGGCGCCCACGGGGCAGCCGCGCTCGCAGCCGAGCAATTCAAACTGGCCTGATCACAAGATCATCATTTCGAAATGAAACCCATTAGATTCCGACGGGAATCAGGATTTTCCCAGCATCTGGAAATGGGTAACTAGCAAATCAAAGATCAGCCAGCCTTCCATCATGGTAGGCACCGGTCATAATATCTGCACGCTGGTGACCCACTTACAAATCCGACTAACGCAGGCGTCATATCGCGTGTCCAGCGAGGCCGTTTCGTCAGCTGTTTTCGAAATGACGGGTTCGCAAGTGACAAGAGAATTTTCTTCATCCCCCAAACAGCTCAGACGCGGTTCGGAATTCAGCACAATACAAACCACGCCACCTAAATGCAAAAACCGCGGACTCCCTAGCCTACGGACTCACATTAATTGAAATTTAGAATCGGATCAGCCTTCTTTAGGCTCTTCCTCACCGGAGCATCTCTCCACATCAGAAGCTTTTGGAGCAAGGGTAGCTTCCGTTGCTTCGTCTGTTTCGGAAGCAGGTTCAATATCGTCCGGAGCAGGCTCGTCTGCTGATTCAGGAGCGGGCTCACTGACAGGCTGCTCGGCGCCTGGTTCAGGGCCGGTTTCGACCTGACCCTCTGTCGCTGCGGGAGTATCCGCATCAAAAGCTTCGGCACCGGTGACCTTGAGCTGGTTACCCATGAAAGACTTACCGTGGAGAAACTCGACAGCTTTCTGAGCGTCTTCAATTGATGCCATCTCTACACGGAGATCGTAAGTGTCAGCACCCTCAGCCGGAGAAACATTCTCGCGATCCGTGAGAGCCCCGACTCCTCCAAACAAGTCAGTAAAGTCCTGCTCAGTCGCCTGCGCATTCAAGTTCTTAATCTGGAGATACGCGGTGGAAACCTGCTCAATCTGGAGCGGCTTGACCTGGCGGGAAGCTCTTTCAGGCTTTTCGCTGGAGCGGCCGCTCCGATCTCTACGACGGTCGCGGTCACGACTAGCTCTTTCGGGACGTCCTTCTCCGCTGCGCTCCCGGCGCGGGCGCTCACCTCCCTCGCCTTCCTTACGCTTTTCGGACTTGGCACCGGTCACCAATATGCGACGGCCCAGAAAGTCAGTGTCATTGAACTTAATGGCAGCGAACTTGGCCTCCTCAAGGCTACCCATTTCCACGAAAGCGAATCCCTTGGACTTGCCTGAACGTGAATGCATTACCACGGCGGCTTCCACGACAGTGCCAGCAGAGGAGAAGTAATCTTTCAGCGCTTCGTTATCGACGTCGTAATTGAGATTTCCAACGTAGAGGCGCGGAGTTGTTGGCTCGACCACTTCACGAATGCGGGCGGGACGCTTCTTGGCCGGTTGACGGTTGTTCTGAGACTTCTTCTTTTTCTTCGTCGGATCGACGAGACCAAACGTGATCGCTTTGACGAATTTCTGCCAACCGGTAGGCTTCGGCTCGGGACGGCGACGGCTTCGGTTACCACCACTCCGGTTAGCGCCGCCCCTACGATTTCCGCTTCGATTGCCTCCATAGTTTCCACCGTGGCGATTGCGGTTTCTGCCACTGTTGCTGTTTCGATTGCGATTTCCACCGCCACTGCGGTTCCGATTGTTTCCTGATGGGGACTCAGCCATGGGATAAATTTTTTCTGTTAACCGGGGCTGTGTCCGGACACCTCGTGTCGGCAGACGGATCTACAGGTTCTCGATATCAGCTGGAAACCCAGCCAATCCCCGGGCAGGCCCATCCTAGTGCAGGGCACAAGATGAGCAAGTGATTTACCCGATCGGTGTATCTGCTCTAAAACGGGATATCGTCGTCATTCGGGCTTCCAGAATCGCGACCGTAGCCACCGGGAGGTTCACTGAGATTTGACGGAGGCGCGCCTTCGCCACCGAAATCCTGAGCTCCGCCTTGGTCCGGTGCAGCGCCACCACCAGCTTTCTCGACCTTCCACGCGTTGAGGTTCACGTAATAGCGCCCGTTATACTCATTACCGCGGATATCAAAGCTGACTTTAACCGCATCCCCGATCTGGAGACCGTCGGTGAGAGAGGTTTTGTCCTTCACGCACTCAAACTTAATTGACTGCGGATACTTTCCGTCTTCGATCTCAACCACGAACTCACGCTTGCTGAAGCCGCTTGCGAACGTTTGAACCTCATCGATGACCTTAACTGTCCCTTCCAATTCAAATCCCTTTGCCATAATTCAACTAATACGGGATCCTTCGACCCTATTAGGCCGGAGCGAAAGGGAAAAGTTCGCTCTGATTGAGCGCTATCGAGGAATTACTCCTCGATGAGGCGCTCCGGGACTGTCTGGCCACCCGATTGCGACCGCTGTTTCGCATTAATCTCGCTGATCTGACCGTTCAGTGTGCACTAGTCATACAACACCCCACTTCTTGCCCACCTTTCTGGACCTCGCCTCGGCTCCGAAACCGGTTCAGCGAATGCTCGGGCAAAGCTTCCTGCCGCAACTCATGGGCGAGGATGGCCCCGCCAAACCATGGGTTCACGTGGAGTATCGAGACGATCGATTGATCCGGACGAAAGAGTGGATTTACACCAACAAGGATAAGTTGATGAATGCAAAAGCGTGTTGAGGATGTATATCATGCTGATGTTGAACTGCTAGGCTACGAATTCTAGGGTAAGTCGTTTATGTTTAAAGTTACTTGCATTATTTGTGCTTACAGTCCACGCATGGATTATTTGAACCAGACGCTGGATAGTTTACGTGCCCAGTGTTTTTCGCGCGAGGATTGGGAGTTTATCCTTGTAGATAATAGTTCTAAGGAGCCTTTAGCTGGCCGAGTGGATCTTTCAGGTATCCCGGATGCGCGTTGTTTTTATGAGGCTGAACTAGGGGTGACCCATGCGCGTTTATGTGGAATCCGAGAAGCGCGAGGAGAAATCATTGTTTTTGTTGATTATGATAATATTTTGGACTCGCAGTATTTTTCATTAGTGTGGAAGTTGTTCTCAGAGAATCGGTTATTAGGCTGCATCGGCGGCAGTTTGATTCCACGTTTTGAATGTGAGCCTCCTGTGAATAGCGAGCCGTTTTGGGAATGCCTAGCGTTGAGGACGGTGGAGCAACTTGATGTCGATTGCTCATTTGAATTAAAAGCGAAGCCCTATGGGGCCGGATTGTCGCTGAGGCGTGAAATTGCTGAGCAGTATGCGTTGCATGTAAGTCGGTCGGACTCTCGTAAGCGTTTAGGGCGTATCGGGAATTCTCTGGGCGGGTGCGAAGATATTGATATGGCATATACGGCAGTTGAGATGGGGTATGTATGCGGCTTATTCCCTGATCTTAAGTTGACGCATCTAATAGATCGAAAGCGATTGAACTGGGAGTATCTGAAAAAGATTTCACACGATGCTAATTGCACCTATATCGAGCTGCTCCGGTCAAGGGGCTTGCCATTGCCACGCCGCATCGCCCTATATCGGTCCTTGGCTAGAGTTTTACTGGGGCTTCTGCGTCGGCCTTCTGGCTATAACTTGTCACGGTTCAAACGGAGGCACCAAGAAGTTCGAGGGATGCTCAAAGCACTCTCAAATATCTGACTCTATTTTGATCTCTAATATTATCTGATCACAATGATTTTCTTCAATGAATGCAACGGTATCCATTGTTATAAATAACTACAACTACGAGCGCTACTTGACCGACGGTGAATACGGTTAGCTCTGATTGAGCGCTATCGGGGAATTACTCCTCGATGAGGCGCTCCGGGACTGTCTGGCCACCCGATTGCGACCGCTGTTTCGCATTAATCTCGCTGATCTGACCGTTCAGTGTGCAGTAGTCATACAACACCCCAATAAAGGCGAGACCACCAGTGAACATGTAAATCAGCCCCGTCACCCATTTACCCATGTAAATGCGGTGAATACCGAGCGCTCCAAAGAAAGTCTGCAGAATCCAGGCGACGGAGTAGTCCACGTCACCCCCTCTGTAACGGAGTTCCGCCTGCCGCTCCATGCGGGGGATCAGGAAAAGGTCAATCAGCCAGCCAATACCTAGCAGGCCGAGTGTGCAGAACCAGATCGCTCCGGAAACCGGTTTACCAAAATAAAATCGATGGGATCCCGTGAATCCGAAGATCCAGAGAACATACCCAATCGTCTTGCTGTGCGTAGGATCCATATCTTTACCAACATCAGCCGTCCAAAAGGGATTTCCAATTACAAACCAGGCACGCTTTTGCAGCGGGGGCCGGCATGAAATCACTTCAGAGTGATGCACTGAACCCAGTTCGGTCCGGCCCCGGTATCCAGTTGCTGAACCCTCGCCAAGTCCCCCGTATCCTGGTTGATCCGATAGACGCCAATCTTGGCCGCGGTCTGCCCCGCGACGTAGAGGAATTTTCCGGCGCGATCCACCGCAAACGAACGCGGCACCTGCTCACAAGGCGTGTGCCCGATCATCTCCAGTTTGCCGGATTTAAGAACCTTGAATCCTACGATTGAGCTGTTCCCAACCACCGCTTTGCGGTCTGTGATATCCCGGTTGGATAGGTAGAGAAACTTGGCGTTCGGAGTCAGATGCAGATCCGCCGTTGAGATCGTGCCGTCGAAGCCTTCCGGATAAGTCACAATATTCTGTATCACGGTGAGGTTTCCGCTCTCCGCATCCCACTTCCACGCGCCAACGCCGGGCAGCTCCCGCTCCAGGGTGGTGTAGACGATCTTGCCATTGGGATGAAAAACGAGGTGCCTCGGCTGCTGAGCTTCACCCTCGCCAGTTGGAGCCGGAGCCGAGGGGGGATCGTTCGACTCCAGCTTTCCGGTTGTCTCATCGAACTTCAGTTGGAAGACCTTGTTAGGGCCGGTCGCCGGAACCAGCAGGTAGTCATTGTTCGGGACGAAGACGGAAGAATGCGCTTTCTGCTCGAGCGTGACATGAGCTGTCGGTTCCGAAACTGCGATACCATCGTCCCCGATTTTCCAAACCGTCGCCGTTCCTTTGCCGTAATTGTTGGTCGCAATATATTGCTCCGTGGCATCAAGGTCGGCATATCCACCCCCTTCTGTGATCTCAGCTTTCCCCACCAACTTGAGCTTGCCGTCGTCTTGAACGTCATAGGTCGCAATCTCTTTCGCCCCGATCGCGAAGACCCTGCGCTGATCTTTCGTGATTGCCATCAAACCCCGGTCCGGCACGGTTTGAATCTCGGAAAGCTCGCCGGTTTCGGCATTGGCTTTGTAGACGGTGATTCCATCACCCGAGGAAGAGAGAACAAA
>PKCI01000141.1 GCA_002862135.1 Verrucomicrobiota bacterium
GAAGCTCCGGCGGATGGGGATTGTGGAATCAGCCACACTCGCTGGGCAACCCATGGTGAGCCGACTGACGTCAATGCTCATCCTCATACCGATCAGAGTGGAAAGCTTATGATGGTTCATAACGGTGTGATAGAGAATTACCAGTTGCTCAAGGATCAGATGCAGGCGGAAGGACATGAGTTCAAGTCGCAAACAGACTCCGAGGTGCTTGCTCACCTGGTTGGAAAGTGTTTTGGAAACAGTCCGGAGCAAGACGGCCGCAAGCGACTTGTCGGTGCGGTTCGAGAAGCTTTGACCTTGGTTTCAGGGACCTATGGTATTGTCGTGATGCACGCTGATGTTCCTAGGTTCCTCGTGGGCGCTCGCCTTGGAAGTCCACTTGTGGTGGGTCTAGGAAAAGGAGAGAAATTTCTCGCATCCGATGTTGGTGCCATTGTCTCTCATACGAGCGATGCGATTTACATGAGGGATCGCGAGTTGGTCTACATGACTGACGATGATTTCAGTATTGAGAACATCGACGGTGACGCGGCCGACTACGAAGTGAGCACGGTAGACTTCACGCATGAAGATGCCGAGAAGGGCGATTACCCCCACTTCATGCTGAAGGAGATTTACGAGCAGCCTACCTCGATCCAAAACGCCTACCGCGGTCGACTCGTTGATGACCAGGCTTCAGCGTTGCTAGGTGGATTGCAACTGACGCCACGCGAATTGCGCGATGTCGATCGGATTGTTCTTTGTGGCTGCGGAACAGCTTCCCATGCGGCGATGGTGGGCGAGTATCTGATCGAACACCTTGCCCGGATCCCAACCGAAGTTGAAATTGCGAGTGAGTTTCGGTATCGGAATCCACCACTCGACAAAAATACGCTCGTTTTTGTGATAAGCCAGAGCGGTGAAACGATTGATACCCTTGCCGCGATGCGGGAGGGGCAGCGCAAGGGACATCGGGTGCTGGGTATTGTGAATGCGGTTGGTTCAACCATCGCCCGTGAATCCGACGGGGGAAGCTATCTTTACTCAGGACCTGAAATTGGTGTGGCAGCCACCAAATCGTTCACCTCACAGGTAACTTTGCTGACGTTGTTGGCTCTATTGCTTGGACGAATGCGCCACTTGTCAGTCGACTACGGTCAGCGGATGCTGCAGGAACTTCGGGATTTACCGGCTAAGGTGGAAATTGTGCTTCAGCAAAGCAAGAAGATTTGTCAGATAGCGGAAAAATATATCGACGCTCAGGGCATGCTCTTCCTCGGACGTCAGTTCAATTACCCGACCGCGCTTGAGGGTGCGCTCAAAATGAAGGAAATTTCTTATATCTTTGCAAGCGGCCATGCCGCGGCGGAATTAAAACACGGTATCATTGCTCTCGTCAGCGAAGAGACTCCGAGTGTTTTTATCATGCCGAAAGACTCAGTGTTTGAGAAGAATGTCAGCACGTTGGAAGAGGTGAAGGCACGCAAGGGGCCTGTCATCGCAGTTACGACCGAGGGCTGCACTGATTTGGAGCGCATCGCCGACGACGTGATCTACATTCCGGAGGTGACTGAATGTCTCAGTCCGATCCTCGCTTCCATTCCCCTGCAGCTGCTGAGCTACCATTTTGCCGTGGCGTGTGGGTGTGATGTTGATAAGCCGAGAAATCTGGCAAAGAGCGTCACTGTCGAGTAAACTGTGGAACAGGCGAGGTTGAACTGCTTTTAACGCCGGTGCCATTTACCTCACAATTCTGTCGGGATTATGGAAAACGAAGATTCAAATGGAGTTCATACCGAAGAGGGAACACCGATCCGCCAGATTGCCGTCTTTTTGCCGAACCGCCCCGGAGCATTTGTGGCTATCCTGGATCTGCTGAAAACGAATCACGTGGTTGTGATCGGTCTTTCGGTCCAGGACTCGATCGACAATACCGTGGTACGACTCATCTTGAGTGATCCGGATACGGTCGAGACGATCTTCATCGAGCGCGGCATTCCCTACAATTCTACCGACCTTGTTGTTGTGGAACTGCGGGAAGGCGCCGAGCAGATGCCGGATTGCCTGCGGACCCTTCTGAACGCTGAGACCAACATTCACTTTATCTACCCGTTATTGACCCAACCCAATGGACGAGCTGCGCTCGCACTTTGTGTGGAGGACAATCATTTCGGGCAATCAATTCTCTCCAAGGCGGGCTACAAGATCCTGCGACAGGAAGATATCAGTCGCTAGGTTCATGACTGCTTAGATCGAAGCGCGACGGAACAAGGTGTCAACCACGTTACGAACGTATTGTTCATCGGAGAGGCCAACGGTGATTTCATCGGGGAATTCCGATAGAGTTCGGAAGTGATCGGCGAGGCGAGCGAAGAGAAGCAGGCGACTTTCCGGTTTCAGTTCGTCACGTCGGGTAATCGCATCGAGAGCGATGCGAGCCTCTTCGGGTGAAATTCTCTGACGTAGTCTCGCTTCAAGGTGGGGCGCGCTGGCGAAGGAGTTCTCTCCCTCTTCGAGCAGTTCACTGCAAGACGGTATCGGAACATTCACCTCGCGAATCACCAGCGTGCCTGCAGCAATGTCCCCGGTTCTTTGACACTTGGCGGTGAAGAGGCAACTCGTTCCACCAATCAGGTAGAAAGTAGAAGGAAGCATGTCGAGCAGCCGAA
Organism: Verrucomicrobiota bacterium; assembly: GCA_002862135.1. Classification (GTDB taxonomy): domain Bacteria; phylum Verrucomicrobiota; class Verrucomicrobiia; order Verrucomicrobiales; family DEV007; genus Arctic95D-9. Next base: position 2,649 of record PKCI01000141.1, read on the forward strand.
AGATGTTTCGAATTGCGATCTGCTTGAAAGATAGTGAGAGGCCTCGCTCATCAATGACCCGGAGTCTCAGAAGACGTTTGCCGAGAGTCTGTCCTGACCAGAGCCACTCAAGCACGATGCCGTAAAAAGTCGCGATAATGAACTGCACAATGATCGCAGTGCCCTGTCCAAAGTCGACGAGAATTCTTCCGATGCCGGGGAGAGCTGACGCCATGCTTTGCAGGATGTTTAGCACGAAGGTGGCAAGGATAGTCAGGCCCATGATCATCCCCAGGTCGACAGCGAGGGCGAGACAGCGACTGCAGGGGCTGGCAATGGGAATCTTGAACGAGACTCCTTCAGCTGTCCTGACTTCCAGTGTGGTCGTTCTTCCCAGCATTATGCGACAAGGCGGGTTTGAGATTTTTTGCGACCCGACAGGGCGAGATAAAGAATAAGGCTGGTCAGTTGAAGCGCGCCGAAGCCGATCTTCCATGGATAGAAATTCGGGGCGTGATACTGAGAAAGGAATGATTCGACGATGCCGGCCCAAATCAGCATAAGGGAGGCCCCGGCAATCAGGGTAAGTAAGTCACCTCGGACACGGGCGAAGCGCTGGCGGAGCCGCAGGTTAGTACCCCACCCGAACATGGTGTGGGCGATGACAAGCCCTGCCTGACCACCAAGTAGGATAGCCGGTATTTCTACTGAGCCGTGTGGCAGCAACCACGCGGTGAGAAATTCACCTTGTCCGTCCAGCAGGTAATCGTAGCTCACAAGTCCGAGAAGCTTCCCGTTATCTAAAATGATGGCCAAGGTAAAAATTCCCCAGAGAAATCCCGAGACCATAGCCAGGGCAGTGACCTTGGCATTGTGGGTCATCAACTGAGACGAAAAGGCATGGCGTCCCTGGAAAGCATCAAAATCCTGTTTCTCCTCCCGCTCGACCCGTTTGGACGGCTTTTCCCGGAGATGCGGGAATTGAGGAGGGATGAATTGATTTTTCTGGTCGTAGTCCACGGCAAGGGCACCGACGCCAAACGAGGCTCCTACGAGGAAAGCGCCAGACGAGATTATGAAGGCGCGCCAATGGCGTCGGACTGTGGCGGGGAAGGTTCGGCGGAGCCACTGGAGAGGTCGAAAGGGAACCTTCCCAGCACCTGATTCGTGGAGACGACTGTAGGCTTTGGCGACAATTCGCTCGATGTAGCGGGTAGTTTCGACTTCGCCGGCAAAGGTATTCAGCTTAACGAGATCGGCTGAGGTTCGCTGGTAGAGGTAGTAAAAGCGTTTTGCCTCTTCCAGCGGTTGTTGGTAATCGCCGGACTCATCATAATTCTGAAGCAGGGCCGACAATTCGTCCCAGTATGGCTGCTCTTTGGCGATAAACTTGTCGAGATCAAGGATCACCCTATGGATTATGAATAGTGGCTAAACCTATGACAAGTGGCATCTGCGTTGACTTGGAAGATTCGGCGCAACTGGGTAGGACAGTCGGGGTTGACTCAGGAGCCGATTCCCTGCGATGTTCTCACTGCCGGAATTTTTAAACGGCACCTTACGACATGTCCCTGATACCATTGCTTTCCAGGATCTCGATGGATAGCGGGTGCGTTGATGCCCCGCAGTGTGAGTCTGTTCTCGAAGATGCGGCAGCCCGCCAGAGTTCGCTGGTGGATGCTGTTTTTGATGCTGGACTGGTTAATGAAGAAGAATTTGCGCGGCTACTCGCCAGGGAGGCCGCGCTCGAGTTTATGGCGAGTTCGGAGGAGGATCTCGAAGAATCTCTGCACAGGAAGTTTCCCGCTAAGCTGGCACTTCGATACCGTCTTCTTCCCGGTCGAATTGATGACGGGCAGATTTGCCTGATGACCTATGATCCTTTCGATCTGGAAGCCCGCCAGGCAGTGGGTCGCGAATGGTCGAAGCCCGTAACCTGGGCAGTAGGGACCCGATACCGCATTTTGGAAGGTTTACGGCAGGGGTATGGTGTCGGTGCCGAGCAATTCGACGAATTGATCGAGGGGCGTGACCTCAACGCCGAGGAGGAATTTGAACAGGAGGTGACCCAACTCGACGAGGACGAGGAGGAAGCCTCCGTCATGAACTTCGTCAACCAAGTGTTCCGCGAAGCATTACGCGAGCGGGCTACCGATATTCACATCGAGCCGTTGGAAAAAAACCTTCGTATTCGCTATCGTATTGATGGTTCTCTCCAGGAAGTGACCGTGCCACCTGATATTCGGGCGCTGCAGGCATCATTGATTTCGAGGCTTAAGATCATGGCGCAGCTCGATATTGCAGAGCGCCGCCTCCCGCAGGATGGTCGAATCAACCTCGAACTCGACGGCAACCCCGTCGACGTTCGTGTGGCGACGATTCCTTCGGTCAATGGTGAGAGTGTGAGTCTTCGTCTCCTTACCCGTCAGAATTTCGACATGTCCATGCTTGGGCTTGACGACGGCACCCGAGAGACGATCGAAGGGCTTCTCAAGCAACCTAACGGAATTATCATGGTGACCGGTCCGACCGGTTCCGGTAAATCGACGACGCTATATACGTTCCTCAAGAAGCTCAATACTAAGGACACCCGTATCGTGACCGTTGAGGATCCGGTCGAGAATCGCCTCGACGGTGTGGTGCAGATTGCAATCAAGCCGGAGATCGGGCTGACCTTTGCCAGTGGCTTGCGGAGCATTCTTCGTGGTGACCCGAACATCATCATGGTGGGTGAGATGCGTGACCTTGAGACCACTGAGATTGCTATTCGTGGTGCGTTGACCGGTCACCTTGTTTTCAGTACTTTGCACACCAATGATGCCGTGTCAGGAATTACCCGTTTGCTCGACATGGGCGTGGAGCCGTTCCTGATCGCCTCTTCGGTTCGGGCTTTTCTCGCCCAGCGGTTGGTAAGGAAACTGTGCGATGAGTGCAAGCGCCCAGCGGAGGTCGAGAATGAATATCTTGAGGAGATTGGTTTCCCGCTAGAACTTAAGCATGGTATTCATGAGGCGGTTGGTTGCCAGGCATGCCGTGACACCGGCTACCGGGGGCGAATGGCAATCCTTGAGATTTGCGTAATCGATCCCAAGCTTTCTGAGTTGATCACCTCTCATGCTCCGTATTCTTCGTTGAAAGAGCAATCCATGGCGGCTGGGATGACCACACTGCGCAACTACGGTTGGAACAAGGTAGGTGAGGCGCTAACGACGATTGAGGAAGTTCTCAGTAACGTTGATCACTAGCCTGGAACCATCACGGCAAAGCCCGCGATTTTGCAGGCGACTAGGACAATGAGGACGGCCACAGCGCGAAGCCCATCGATTTTGGCTGCAAAACCGTTCTAATCTGAAGTATGGCAACTTTGGGTGTCAGCGCAAGCGCACGAATGATTGGCAGGATATCTTTCTACCTGTTGCTGATTGGCTTCGCTCAGGAGTTGACCTGGCTCCTCCCGGATTCTCACCAGCGCGAAGGCAACGCATGGGCTGAACATGGCGTGGTGTGTCCGCTGATCGTGGTGCCGCTCTCCGACTTGTCAGTCATCCCGAGTGGCATGATGAAAGGCGGAGGCTAAGCGGAGTAGCGCTCTTCGCCTCCAACAAAAACAGCCGCGACTTCAAGTTCCGGCGTTAATAGGGTCAGGTCAGCGAGCAAACCCTGTTTAATATCGCCCCGGTCGTTTAGCCCGAGTGAACGGGCTTGGTTGAGCGCACAGGTTCGGGCAACTTCGTTGAGAGGCAGGCCGGTAAACTCAATCACGTTTCGAAGCCCCTGATCGTAGGTGAGAATGGATCCTGCTAGGTTTCCGGCGGGGATGCGTGCCGCTCCGTCTTTCACCATGATGGTGGTATCGCCGAGGGGATAGGTGCCGTCGCCGAGATGAGAAGCCGCCATCGAATCAGTGATGAGCATGATGCGTTCGCTACCGATGAGTTTGAACGCGAGCTGGACCATTTCCGGACAGAGGTGGACGCCGTCGCAGATCATTTCGGTCATGATGCTGTCGCTGAGCAGGCCTGCACCGACGAGTCCTATCTCTCGATGATGAAGAGGGGACATCTGATTGCAGAAGTGAGTGAGGTGTTTGAGCCCTGCTTCGCGAGCCGTCACAAATTCGGCGTAAGTCGCGGCGCTGTGTGCCGCGGAAGTGACGATCCCCATCTTTTTTGTGGCAGCGATAAACTCGCAGGCGCCCTCGAGTTCTACAGCCAGTGAGAGTAGACGGACGGGGCAGATGTCGTGCACCTGGTGGATTTCCTCGATATCAGGTTGGCGCATCTGACTGGGATCCTGGGCTCCAGCCTGATTGGGATTAAGATAAGGGCCCTCGATATGGAGAAATGGCGTGCGGGCGAAAGGCTGCGTTTCCCGATAGGTGGCAGCGGCGCGCGCCATGTTGAGCGTTTCCTCCGGCGATGCGGTCCAGGTCGTGGGAAGAAAGGTGGTGACACCTTCAGCGAGTTTTGCTTCAGCGATCGTGGCGACAGCCTCGGGAGTCCCAAGAGTCAAATCAGCACCGTTGGCTCCGTGTGTGTGAATGTCGATAAAGCCGGCGAAGAGGTAGAGCTCACCGCCTCCGTCCATGACGACCTCACTGCCGCTTGGTGGGTCGTGTCCTTCGTGGATTTGGTGGATACGCCCTTCGTCGTTGATTTCGAGGCTGACCGGACGGATCAGGGACTTTGAGGAAACGAGGATAACGTCGGCGATGACCTTGGGCATGGAATTCGGAGCCTGAGTTGGTTGATGAGGTTGAGAAATTGAATCAGAAAAAACCGCCCCCCTGAAAAAGGAAAGGGCGGTTCGTGGTGAGGGAGTTGCTGTTTCCGGGCGAGACAGGCCGTCTTATTCGCCTTGGTTGGCTTTAGTGTTGGCCTTGTCCTTCTTTTCTTCTTCCCCTTTACCCTTGGCGTTTGCCTAGGGCTTGGGAGCAGGTCTCTCTCCCGCGTTGGCTGTGTCAGCCTTCTGCTCAGCTTTGACGGACTTTCTTTCAGTTGGCTTCTTGTCGACGGCTTCAGGAGCCGTAACTTCATCTTTCTTCTCTTCTGCTGAAGCGGGCTCCGGCTTGGGTGGTTCAGGCTTCGCAACCACGGGCGGGTCGCCAACTGCGAGTAGGGAAATTTTCTGCTCGGCAAAGGAATAGAATGGGTTTCCGGGATGCTCAGTGTAAGACTTCTGGTAATACTGATCGGCTTCTTCCTTGTTGCCGGCTTCGAGAGCAAGATCGCCGAGGCGGATTTTGGAAAGAGGAGTCAGTTCACCGTCGGGTTGGGCTTCCACGGTTTGCTCGTAGTAGCTCTTGGCCTTCTCCTTGTCGCCGGACACATGGTAAAGATCAGCGAGTCCGAAGAGACCCTGGGCATATCGAGGATGCTCGGGGAATTCGTTCACAAATTGCTCCAGAGTTTTGAGAGAATCCTGCTGCTTGCCCTGATCGAGAAGCAACTCGGCCTTGGATAGGAGTGCGTTACCGGCAGGGATAGATGCAGGAAAGTCAACGACCACCCCGTCGAGAGCGGCAACCTCCTTTTTGGCCGCGGCCGCAGTGTAGGCTGCGGCAGCTTCGAGGTGCTTCTGCTTCTTCAACTGACCACTGACGAGAACAACGCAGGCAGCAACGGCAGCGGCAATGATCCCGACGAAGATTCGGGAGCGGTTCTTGTTGAGAGTGTCGACGACGTCCGCTGCCTCGGAGGCCGCGAGGGATTCCATTTCCTCGGGTTCCTGATCGGACTTTTCGGGAGATTCTGAACTCATGGTTTTCGTAACAAAAGAATCGAGCCGCTGTCACGGAGACGGGCGGCTCGAAACTTAATCTCAATTTCCGGTTTGTCAGCCACCAACTGCGGCGCGCGCTTCGTCGGCCAGCGGAGTTGAGAGGTAACGCTCCCCGGTGGAGCAGCCGATCGTGACGATTGTCTTGCCGGCGTTCTCGGGGCGGTTGGCCACTTCGATTGCAGCGCAGACGTTGGCGCCGGTGCTGATACCGCCGAGAATGCCCTCGTGCTTGGCGAGGCGGCGGGCCATGGCGAAGGCATCTTCGTTTTTGACCTTGATGCACTCGGTGATCTGGGAGTCGCCGCCTTCAGCGTTGAGGTGAAGATTGTCCGGGACGAAGCCGGCGCCGGTTCCCTGAATTTTATGCGGTCCGGGGGTGAGTTCTTCTCCGGCAAGGGTCTGGCTGATGACTGGGGAATCTTCCGGCTCGGCCACGATGACTTGGATGTCCGGGTTCTTCGCCTTGAGGCCTTCGACGCAGCCGGTCGCTGTTCCGCCGGTTCCAACGGCAGAGACAACGATGTCGACCTTGCCCTCGGTGTCTTCCCAGATCTCTTCGGCGGTGGTCTTAATGTGGATGGCGGGGTTGGCTGGGTTGGAGAATTGCTGGGGAATGAAGGAGTTCGGCGTATTGGCGGCGATTTCTTCAGCCTTGGCGATGGCGCCTTTCATGCCCTTGGGACCTTCGGTGAGAACGAGCTCAGCGCCGAGCAGGGCGAGGAGCGTGCGTCGCTCAAGACTCATAGTCTCAGGCATCGTGAGGATGAGCTTGTAGCCTTTGGAGGCGCAAACGAAAGCCAATGCAATGCCAGTGTTACCGCTGGTGGGCTCGACGATAACGGTTTCCTCAGTGATCTTGCCGGCGGCCTCAGCGGTCTCGATCATGGCCATGCCGATTCGGTCTTTCACGGAGCCGAGCGGGTTAAAGAATTCGCACTTGAGGGCGATGGTGGCATCGACACCTTCGGTGACTTTGTTGAGCTTGACGATCGGAGTGCTGCCGACTGTTTCGACGATGTTGTTGTAGATCTTTCCGTGAGCCATGAGTTAATTGCGGTTCGAAGTGGGGCCCGGTCTGGCCGGGGGAGTTTTTGCGTAATAGGTGGTATAGCGAATTCAGGGGGGCTTGCAATCCGATTTTCCACCCCGAAACACGACAAAAAATCGCAGATAACCACTTGCGCATTTGTTTTTGTCCTCTAGCGATTACGGAAACGCCGAGAAGTGTATCTAAACAGAAGAACACCAACACTGCCGAACCATGTCAGATCTAGTCCCAAAAGACGAAATCGAGGGCCTGCTCAAGAAGCTTCCTGAGTGGGATCACGAGGAGAAAGCAATCGTTCGGGTATTCGAATTCGACGAATACATTGAGGCGATCGATTTTGTGAATGCTGTCGCTGAAATTTCGGAGGATTCAGGTCATCATCCCGACATGGATATCCGCTGGTGCACCATCACGGTCAGCTCCACGACCCACGATGCGGGCGGTCTCACAGAAGCCGACTTCGAAATCGCGAAAAAAATCGACACCCTCGTCGACTGATCAAGCCGGACAAATCCCCGTTTTCCCGTCCCCGGAGTGATCGAAAAAGGCTTTCCCTTTGAAGGGGTTTTCGTTAGCGTCATGCGCCATGACACGACGCTTTCTCTACACCGCAGTATTGGCTGCTTTTTCTCTCCTAGCCACCAGTTGCCGTGATGCCGGTCCCGCTAAAAAACGCTACGCTTACGTGACGAACGGTGTGGCTGAATTCTGGACGCTGGCGGAAGCCGGTGCTAATAAAGCCGGAACCGAACTCGATGTGGACGTGAGCGTTCTCATGCCAGGTTCGCTGACTGACCAGAAGAACATGCTGGAGGATGCCCTCACTCGAGGCGTCGATGGAATCGCCGTGAGCCCAATTGATCCGGTGAATCAAACCGACATGCTGAACCGTATCGCCGGTGCGGCCAACTTGGTTACTCATGATTCTGATGCGCCGGATTCAGATCGAAAAGCCTATATCGGGATGGACAACTACAAGGCTGGTCGTCTCTGCGGTCAATTGATCAAGGAAGCGCTCCCTGAGGGCGGCGATATCATGATCCTGATCGGGCGTATGGAGCAGGACAACTCCCGCAAGCGCCGTCAGGGTGTTATTGATGAACTACTTGATCGATCCAGTGATTCCTCCCGTTTTGATCCTCCCAGCGAAGTCATCAAGGGCGAGAAATACACTATCCTCGGAACATTGACGGACAGCTTCGACCTGGCAAAGGCGAAAGCTAATGCTGAGGATGCACTCTCGCGTCACCCCGACATCAGTGCGATGGTCGGATTATTTGCCTACAATCCCCCTGCCATTATTCAGGCCCTGGAACAGGCTGGAAAAATCGGTGCGGTCAAGATCATTGGTTTTGATGAAGATGAGCAAACACTTGCTGGAATCCAGTCCGGTGCCGTTCATGGGACCGTGGTTCAGAACCCTTACGAGTATGGTTATCAGTCGGTGAAGTTGCTTAACCAGCTTGCCGGCGGTGACGAATCAGGTTTGGCTGGCGGCGAGTTTATCTCCATCCCGGGGCGCCAGATCAGGAAAGACACTGTTGATGCATTTTGGGCAGACCTCAAAGAGAAGCTCGGCAAAGAGTAGTCTCTGAAACTTGCGATTTAGTTCGGTTCAGGCCCCGCGAATTTGTCGCTGTTTTCGGTGGTCGAGCCTGAGCTGGATATCGTCTGGATGAGGTGTTCGCTAAGCTAATGCAGATGCTGCAGTGACAGCGAAAATTTTCCGGATTGTCGACTGCTTAGTCGTAAGATCCGGTCCGAGGTGACACATATCCTGACGCATATCCAAATGGCAGAAAGCTTTTTTTAATGATGGGATGGTAAAGGGTTTTGGCAAAAGTCAGGCACCGAGGCGCCTCTCAGCTTCATCAAGATAAACTTCGTCGATCTCAAATCCGATGAATTTTCCAATTTCTGACTCACCGGCCGCTTCGGCCGCGTGCCCGATACCGAGGAAGGGGTCCATCATGGTCAGTTCCTTCGGTTCTCCGCCGTGGAAGAGGATGCATTTGCGCGCCAATTCGACCGGAAAAGTGGCCGGATGAGGACGGTCCTTGGAGCGGGAAGCGATCGTTTCGTAGGGGACGTACCAGTTGTTGCCCCGGCAGCGTTTGTCTTTGCCTTCGGTGTGGGACCATCGGGCTATGTTGCTTTTATCAGCGTAGGGAACGCCAATGGCGAGGCGGTCAACGAGGACCTTGCCTGACTTCGTAAAATGGAAGACGAACTCGTGGCAGTCGTTCAGAAACCGCTTCGAGTTGATCGGTTTGAAGTGTCCCACCGAAACAGGGTCGGCTTCCTTCGGTTCGACGGTGATCGATTTGATCCAGTGAATCGTGTTTTGAAGTTGGAACAAGTTTCGCAATGTCAGGGCGAGTTCGTGAGGCATCCAGGGATTCGCAGGTGAGGCACCGACATTGAGAAAGAAGGAACCCTCAGGTTTCAGAGTGCGCCTCACTTCGCCAGCCCATTCGAGCGACCAGGTGAGGTAGTCTTCGGTGGATAAGTTATCATCGTAGTCCTGGTATTTGATTCCGAGGTTATAGGGAGGGGACGTCACTACGATATCCACAGACTCGTCGGGGAGATCTTTCATACCTGCAACGCAGTTACCCGGCCGGAGATCGAATTCCGTGTGGTAGGACATGACACCTTCAAGGCCGGGGAGAATTTCTTGATCAGACATGATGTGAAGTGGTTAGGTAGAAGGAAAGATAAGGGGGGCGATAAATTGAGCTGCTGCCGAGCGAAGGTGGTTCGCTCCCTGTCGCATGTTTTCTTCGATGCTTAGTTTTGGATCCCTGATTTCGCAGACTAAGCCGAACTCTTTCTCGAGTTCGCGGCTTTCAAGAAAACCACAAAAGGCTGCCGTCGATTTGCCGTGCCTTTGTGCGAGTTGAGCCACGCCGTGAGGTGCTTTGCCCTGGCATGACTGGCTGTCGAGTTTTCCTTCGCCGGTAATAACAAGGTCAGCCCACTGCACTGCCTCATCGAGTTGGAGAATGTCAGCTACGAGATCAAAACCCCGAACAAGTCGGGCATTGAAAAAAACAAGGCATCCAAACCCAAGGCCCCCGGCAGCCCCGGCGCCGGGCTGGTCGGCGGCGGTGCGTCCATGGTCGCCGGTGAGGCCGACCAAATGAGCAAGACGCTTCTCGTGGCGGGAAAGATCGTCCGGTATGATCCCTTTTTGGGGGCCGTAGATAGTGGTGCATCCCGAGGGGCCAAGTAGGGGATTAGTGACGTCACAGGCCACGGTAAAACGCGGCAGGTTAAGGTTTTTCGGAGTCACAATGCTGGTCGCTTTTTCTAGTTTGGTCGGGATGGCGTCGAGGACGCGGCCGTTCTTGTCGAGAAACTGAAACCCCATGGCGCTGGCCATTCCTGTGCCACCATCGTTCGTGGCGCTCCCCCCGATACCGAGAATAATTTTTTCAACCCCCCGATCCATTGCATCAAGGATCAGTTCCCCCGTGCCGAAGGTGGTGGCCTTCCACGGGTAAAGTGGTGTGGCGTTGAGTTGGGCCAGACCAGAGGCTTCCGCCATTTCAATGACGGCGGTGCGTCCGCTTTCGATAATGCCGTAGCCGGCATCGATGGGCTGGCCAAGAGCGTTGCTGACCTGATGAGTGACCCATTTGCCGCTTCCTGCAGTGGTGAGGGAGAGTGCCAATCCATCGCCACCATCAGCGACGGGAAGTTGACGCATTTCGACGGTATCGGAGCCGAGCGTCTTGCTGATTCCGCTCGCGACGGCTTCGCACGCTTCCGGAGCAGTGAGCGACCCTTTGAATTTGTCGCAGGCGATGAGGATTTTCATCGAATCAAAATTTCCGTATCGAGAATACCTCATCGACGAGGTCGGCCAGTTTGTTATCATCTTCGGCATCCTGAATCTGACGTTTCAGATGTGAGTAGCGGTTGGCTGCCGCGCGCTTCTGGATAGTCGAGGGAGCGTTGTTCTCTGCCTTGTCGTTTTCTCTTTCGACGATTTCTTCAGTCTTCCCTTGCGGCCCGTCCTTGATTTTGATGCGCTCGTGGTAGGCGTTTTGGTCGCCGATGCGAAACTCAGTCAGGATAAGAGAATCGTCAGTTGCGCCCGGCTGGGTGGATAAAGGCAGCAGCGCACTGTCGATCGAGTGATAGATCTGGGACGGGATCATCGATTTACCGGAACCGTTGAGTCCAAGCAGGCAAACCTCGTTGAGCACTTCACCGGTAACGGGATGGGTAAAATCCAGATCACAGAAATTGAACTGTCGAAATTGCGACAGAATAAGGCGCTTGATCTGGTAGTGGGCTGGCATAGAAGGGAAGCATAGGGCAGGACCTCGCGGGACTCAAGGGGCTAGAGCAGTGGGCTGCGGGACTGGGTAGATTCAGAAGTGAAGAGGGGTGAAAGCTTGCCCAAACCCGGTCGGGGCTGGCCTTCGAAAAACTTCCTCAAAGTGATTCCAATCACTCCAGTGAAAATGGCGACTCCAAGGAGGGCCCTGCATTTCGTGAGCACATCATGGAGGGAAGCGCTAGTGCGATTGAGCAGGAGCTCGAGCTGGCTTTCACAATCCTAAAACTTGTTCCGGTACATCATCGACTCGACTGGGAGAGGTGTCTTGTTGGTGTACTTTGCGGACTGCTTAGTGTTGTAGGGATTGAGGATTTCGCCTTCAACGAGGAAGTAAATGAGCTGGCCCACCGGCATGCCTTCGTAGACGCGCACGGGTTGTTTCACGGAGATTTCGAGCGTCCAGTAGTTGCAGAAGCCGACGTCGCCCTTACCCGCAGTGGCGTGGATGTCGATGCCGAGTCGGCCGACACTTGATTTTCCTTCGAGAAACGGAACGGCTTTGTGGCTTTCGGTGTATTCGAGGGTGGACCCGAGGTAGTTGATCTGCGGCTCGAGAACGAATCCCTCCAGTGGAATCTCGAAATGCTCAATTTGGTTGTGGGCTTTGGCGTCGAGAACCCTGTTGCGGTAGGTTGCGAGATGCTTGGAAAGGTGTACGTCGTAGCTGTTGGTTCCAAGGCATTCGCGATCGTAGGGTTCAATCACGATTTCTTTGCGGTCCATCGCGGCCAGAATTTCCGAGTCGGAAAGAATCATAGTTCCAATCGATAGTGACCGACCCGCCCTGGGGCAAGAGTTTTTTGCGGGTAGCATGCTATCGTTAGAATTCCGATTGCGGTAGGGGAGTTCGGGGTTCAGGATGATTCCGCTATGTCTGGAAACCCTTCACTCGTCATTGCTATCGACGGTCCCGCCGCTTCCGGGAAGAGCACCGTCGCGAAGCGCCTAGCGTCAGAGTTGGGAATCGTGTTCGTGAGCTCGGGCGGCATGTACCGTGCTTTCACCTGGTGGGTGCTCGAGAATGGAGTGGACCCGGCCAGGACTGGCGACGTGGAAGCTTTGCTGGAAAAAACCGAATTCCAATGCGGCGAGCAGGACAATATCGGAACCATCGCGGTGAACGGTCAGCTTCTTTCCCGTGAACAGCTCGCCAATGAGGCGGTGAACGGAGGCGTGTCTCTCGTCGCGGCCATTCCGTCGGTTCGTTCCCGGCTCGTGGACGAACAGCGTGCCTATGCCAAGGAGCGAGGCGTGGTCATGGAAGGTCGCGATATCGGTTCGGTGGTGTTCCCGGACACGTCTAACAAGTTTTACATCGATGCGTCTCCGGAGGTACGTGAACAGCGTCGCCGCGCCGAAGGGATCGACGACTCCATCGCGGCTCGTGATAAGATGGATTCCAACCGCAAGGCATCTCCATTGGTGATTCCCGAAGACGCCACTGTGGTGGACAGCTCTGATCTCTCGATCGAGGAGGTCGTAGAGAAGGTGAAAAAGTCACTAGTCAGCTGACGCCTTGATCAGGTATCAATGGCTGACCATGCCCTGAACTTTCGGCGTGCCGGGATCCGTGGCGATGCTTTTCAGGTTGAAAGCGGTTCGCGCATCGGTGAACCCTCTCAGTTCCAGTTCTGGTAGGGGATTGGCTGACGCGGAGTCTCCCAAGGCTTTAAGTGTGTTCTGGTCGATGATGGCCTGCATCGAGGAGGCGGCGCCGCAAAGCCGGGCAGCGAGATTGACGCGGGCTCCGAGAACCGTGAAGTTCAGCCGGTCCGCGGATCCCATGCATCCGGCCACCACTTCGCCGGTGGCGATCCCAATCCCGATGTCGATGGGGACATCAAGTTGAGTATTCAGTTCCTCACGAACCCGGATCATGTCTAGAGCGCAGGCCGCTGCGTTGGCTGCGTCACGCCCGTAGGACTTGAGCCCGCCGAAGACTGCCATGATTTCGTCTCCGACGAACTTGTCGACGACGCCGTAGTGGGTCCGTACGATCTGGGTCATCGCGGTCATGTGATTGTTCACCAGCTCAATGACCTTGGTGGGATCCATGTGTTCGGTCATCGCGGTGAATCCGCGGATGTCGCAGAAAAGGATTGAAACATCTTTGAGCTCACCTCCGAGTTCGAGATTCAGTGAACCGCTGACGAGGGCCTGAGCCACGGTTTCATCGCTGACCTTTCCGAGAAGATTGCGATAGAGGTCTTTCTGCTTTAAATCTTTGGCCATCTCGTTGAAGGAAGCGGCCAGTTCACCAATCTCGTCCCCAGATCGAACGGTGACTCGGTGGTCAAGCGCTCCTTCCCGGATAGCCTCGGTTCCGCGGACGAGCTCTCTGAGAGGGACCGACAGATTTCTTGCTAGGAGGAACGCCATGAAGATGCCAAGCAACATAACGCCGACACCGATACCGCTACCGCGAATGCGAAGTTCGGCAAGGTCGGCGTTCAGCTTGGTCAGGGAAAAAGCGGCCACTTCGTAGGCCGGTCTCGGGGTGTCGACCTCGGTGAGGGGAGCCATGTAAACCGCGTGGAGCATTCCATCGATTTCTCCCTCCCAACGAAAGCGATCCTCGCTGTGTTCTTCCTCGAGGTTCTCCTCAGCGATCCTGGCGAGTTCCGCGGCAAAGTCAGTCTCAAGTGAGCGGGACAGCACTTCACCGTCCAAGTAAATACCGCTTTTGAGCGGGTCCTTCGACTCCATCGTGGATTGATAGCGCTCGATGAATCGCTGGGCATCAGTCTCGGCTGAGGTGCCTCGCAGGAAAAGTCCGAGCATATCTCCGGTGTCCGGGTCAGTTACCGGCGTGCTGATCATCTCCTGCACGATGGGGGTGCTTTCGCGCATCGCCTCCATTTTGCTACCGGGTTCCTTACCTTTGCGCTTGGAACTCTGGGCACCGGGGACGCCGAGTTCGATGGGATCCGGGGCGAGGTAAAGAATGTGCTGGCTGTCGTCTTTCATGAAGGCCTCGATGTTCTCCCGAGCGAGATCGTATTTGAAACGCCTCCAGCGATTTCGCTGAGCGCCGCCATTCTTTGTAGCGCTCTCATTCTTTGTCCATGGGTCCGGGATGAGCGTCACCTCTCCCTGAGTATTCATCGTGGCAATTATTCCGATTCGATTGGTCCAGATATCCATGCCACCTCCCGGACCTCTTCCGGGCCCCGGCCCTTTTCGTCCTCCGGCGGCCAGTGGAGGAGTCGGGGTCACTTCGAGTCCTATGGTGGTCCTGATGGCGTTCGCATAGTCGCCCCAGAATTGCTTCCAAAGCTGTTCGTCATCATCATTGCCGCGGAGAATGCTTACGATGTAAGGATCGCGTGCGAACTCGCTGCCGAGAGTGAGGGATTCTTCGGCCCGAGCTTTGCGAGAATCGATCATGTGATCGATAAGCTCCTCGAACTCGGCTTCGAACTGAGTGGTGTAGGCGCGGCGTATCTTGCGCTCGGTAGCTGCGAGAAGGGCAATCGTTACCGCAGCAATGGTAACGACCATGGTCAGCATCAGCTTCGTCTGGAACCGCATCCCTTTTTTAATCATACTCCTAATTATCAACTCCGGTTGGATTCGTCAGTTCCAAATCATTTCTTCGTAGAAGCGCTCTCGCGACGGCTTTGACCTTGACTCAAGTGGGCTTTTTGGTGAAAGGATAAAGGTCTCTTACACTGTTTCGCACCCTCCCATGGAAAAGCCCAATTTTGATGAAGCCATCAGGAGCCTTATCGCTGAAGACAATCGCTACAAGCCGGATGGCTATCAGTTTTTACGGGATGCGCTGGATCACACGGTGTCTTCGCTGCGCAAGGATGAGCTGATTGAGCATCGCCATGTCAGTGGCCCTGAGCTGTTAGATGGCGTGGTGGAATATGGCCTCAAGGAATTTGGGCCTATGGCTGTTGCTGTGCTCGAATCCTGGGGGATTCGCACCAGCGAAGATATTGGGGTGATGGTTTTTAAACTGATCGAAGTGGGAGCCTTTGGCCGTTCTGATGAAGATTCTCCCTCAGACTTTGAAGATGTGTTGAACCTGAAGGATGAACTGCTCACTCCGTTTCGTCCGACTCGTCCGGTGCTTTTCAAGGACGATGACGATCAGGAGCCGCCGGCGCGCGGCAATCAACCTGCTAAATCCAGCGAGCTTTGAGCGCTGACTACCTCGAATTTCCTGAGACCACAGCGCAGGTAACGACGCTTGGGAACGGTCTTGAGATTATTGTGAAAGAGGACCGTTCGGCTCCGGTGGTCAGCTTACAGGCGTGGTGTCGCGCCGGGAGTATTCACGAAGGGGAGTGGCTCGGCGCGGGAATATCGCATTTTCTGGAACACATGTTGTTCAAAGGGACAGAATGCCGCGACGCCAATGAGATTGCACAGGCAGTGCAGCGTGAGGGTGGTTATATCAATGCCTACACCTCGTTTGATCGCACTGTTTACTGGATTGATACACCTTCATCGGGATTTGAGAACTGCCTCGACGTGCTATGTGATGTGGTTGGGTTCGCAGTATTGCCGGAAGATGAATTCGAAAATGAATCCGATGTGATTCGGCGTGAAATCGCGATGGCTGAGGATAATCCGGAGCAAGTTCTGAGCAAAGCGCTTTTCCGAACGGCTTACACGACTCATCCGTGTCGCTATCCGGTGATTGGTTTACTCGATTTGTTCAACCAACTGAGTCGCGACGATCTCTATGATTACTACCGGGAGAAGTATTCCCCCGATAACCTCATTATGGTGGTTGCCGGGGATGTGGATGCGAAGCGGACGGTGGAGTTGATCGGGAGCCATATGGGAGGCGTCGAGCGACGCAGGCGCTCTCCGGTCATCCTGCCCGAAGAACCCCGGCAGATCGGAATACGGGAAGAAAGTGTATCGTTCCCTACCGAGCTTGTTCGAGGACGGTTAGGGTGGTCTGCTCCTTCGGGTGATCATCCCGACAGCCCGGCACTGGACATACTCGCTGCGATATTGGGTGGCGGGAAAAGTTCACGGCTTTATCGCGAGGTTCGTGAGAATCAACAGCTGGTTAACAGTGTGGGGGCCTACGCTTACACTCCTACTTTTAAAGGACAGTTCGTGGTGAGCTATGATGCGGATCCCGAAAAGGCGGAGTCCGCTGAAGCCACCATCCGGGAGCAGGTCGAGTCGTTGAAGGAAGGAGGAGTTTCTGCCGAGGAGGTCAAGAAAGTTGGACGGCAGGCTCTTAGTTCTCAGCTTTCTACCCTGACCGATATGCGAGGTCAGGCTTCTGATCTGGGTTCGAACTGGATTTCGACCCGCAACCTGAACTATACCCGGGACTACGTGCAAGACTTGCAGCGAGTAACGGTGGATGATGTAGAGCGCGTTGCGGAAGCTTACCTCTTACCGGATCGCTTCACCCGGGTTTCTCTTGTCCCCCAGGCTAAAGAGAAGAAAGAGATGAAATCGGGATCAAGCGGCCGTTCCGAGGATATTCGCCGTTTGGAGTTTGAGAATGATCTGACCGTGTTGCTGCTGTCGGACACGCGAGTGCCTTTCGTTTACGCTAACGGGGTTTTTCGTGGTGGCGTCCTCGCAGAGGATGAGTCAACAAATGGACTGACGCGCCTGATGTCGCGTCTCATCGTCAAAGACAGCGAGAATTGTTCCGCCGAAGAAGTGGTCACCCGGATTGAGTCGGTGGGAGGTGGGATTTCGAGTTCAATCGGAAATAATTCTTTCGGCGCGACAACCCACTGCCTGCGCCCAGATGTTTCGCTCGCGGTCGAGTTGCTCGGGGATGCTCTGTTGAAGCCGGCTTTTCTGAAAGAAGCGGTGGAGCGCGAGAAACAGTTTCAATTGGCTCAGATCAAGGCTGAGTTTGACCGACCTTTTGGGGTGGCGATGAAAGCACTTCGTCGTGAAGTATTCGGAAGTCACCCGTATTCGCTGAGCCTGAGCGGAACAGAAAAGTCGGTTGCGAGTCTTGGGCGTGCCGAGGTGGTCGGCATGCGCAAACGCCTCGTAAAGGGTGGTAACGGTGTGCTCGGGGTCTTTGGTGATATCGACCTTTCGCAAGCAGAGGATCTGATTCGGGAAAGGTTCGAATCCGGAATCGAACCTGGTGAACGCGAATTTTTGAAGCCCGCGCAGATTGAATACCCAGCCGGTGGTTGTCGAGTTATTGGCCTGGAACATGACAAGGAACAGGCGGTTCTCCTGATCGGCTATCGAACCGTTGCTCTCGATCACCTTGACAATCCTGCTCTCGATTTGATCGACGAAGCATGCAGCGATATGGCTTCACGCATGTTTATCAGGATTCGCGAAGAGCTTGGATTGGCCTATTCGGTCGGGTCGACACGCATGCAGGGCCTCGAGCCGGGAATGATCGTGTTCTATGCTTCAACCGCTCCTGAGAAACTAGACCTGGTTCAGGACGAGATGCTGAAGGAGATTGAGTTGATGGTAGATCAAGGGCTGATCGAAGAGGAACTTGATCGGGCAAAAGCCTCATGGCTCGGCAAGGAGGTGATTCATCTGCAGGGCGCCCGCGAGTTGGCGGGTTCAGCCTCAATAGATGAACTGGTTGGACTGGGATGGGATCACTACCGCAAAGCGCCCGACGTAGTTCGCGCCGTGACGCGTCAGCAGGTCCAGAAAGTGGCAGCACGTTATCTCACTGAAGATAACCGGGTGATCGTTCGGCTGACCAACCTGGGGTAGGGGATACTAGGCTTTACTTGTTTTTCTGCCAGCCTGTCCGATGCCGGCGATTTGAGTCGTGCCGGGAACTGCGACGGGACCTGGGTCGAAGGGCTGATCCCACTGCATTTCGCCTTCAGATGAAAACAGGTCCTCTTCAGCTGCCATGGCGTCTTCCCAGGTTATTTCTTTTCCGGTATGGGCGGACATACGACCCATGATGGCCATCATGCTGGAGTGCAGCATGCGGTCGCCGTCATTAATGTGGTTGCCGGAGCGGATTGAGGCGAATAACTCGTCGTGCTCGACCTGATACATATTGGCTTCACCGGTGCGAGGCTTGCGGTAGCGCCAGATGATCTTGCCGTCGTTGTCCTCGATGTAGGGATCGGAGCCCCGACCAATAATGAGCGTGCCTTTAGTGCCCCGAACGAAATCAGCGTTTTCATTGAGGCAGCCGGGAGTCTTGCGGGAGGCGAGGTGGCACCAGACGTTGTTCGGGTATTCGTAGGCGATGTGATAGTGGTCGAAAATGTTGCCGGTTCCAACCTGCGGAGAAGAGAGGCCTCCGGTCGCGCGGCAGCGAATCGGATTGGTATCGCCCATGACCCAACCGATTTTATCGACGCTGTGAACGGCCTGTTCGACGAGGCCTCCACCTCCAAGCCAGGTATAGTTGTACCAATTGCGGATTTGCCACTCAATATCGGTCATTCCGTCAGTGCGGAGGGACGGATTGAGGTGCGGCTTGGAATGTCCGGAGTAGTAGGTCGCATACACGCTGGTCACGTCACCGATCATTCCCTCCTCCATAACCTGCCGATAGGCTTCGACCCGGCTGGGCGAATAGCGCCAGCAGAATCCGGCAACAATGGAGAGAGGTTTTCCCTCAGCCATTTTCAGGGTGTCATAGGAATGACGGATGCCCGCCGCATCGACAGCCATGGGCTTTTCAGCGAAGACATGTTTGCCGGCTTCGACGGCGGCCCGGAAGTGGAGCGGGCGAAAGCCGGGCGTCGTCGTGAGGATAACGACGTCGACGTCTGAATCAACGACTCGTTTGTAACCGTCGAGCCCCACAAATTGGCGCTTCGTCGGGACGTTGAATTTGTCTGCGAGGTCCCCGTTTTTCTGAAGGGTAGCAAGTGACTTATCGATCTTTTCTTGGAACACATCGGCCATGGCGTAGAGCTCGATGTTGTCGTCAGCGGAGAGAGCCTGAGCGGCGGCTCCAGTGCCGCGACCTCCGGTTCCGACAAATCCAACTTTGAGTTTTTTATCAGAAGGGACACCTTCACCTCGGGCTTGTCCGGCCAGTGCAGCCGACGCTGCGGTAGCGCCGGCAGCCGTTCGAATGAAGTGGCGTCGATCGGTGGATGAGGAAGGCTTTTTCATGGCGGGGAAAGCGCCTCCAGTGGCGCGACTTAATGGTGAGAAGTTGCTCCAATCAGGCTCAAGGTGACAAGGGTAAAGGCATCCCGTGATCAAGCGGGCCGCGATGTGCCCGATTTAGCGGATGCATTGCTGGCGCTTCAACGTTAGGCTCGAGTCAGGGTGATTCATGGTTCAAATACTGAAAAACATTGCAATTCTCCGACTGGTGTTGCTGTTGAGTGGCCTTGCCTTCAGCAGCAGTGTATTTGCGCATCAAGTTTCGTCGGTTTCGTTGATCACTCATTTGGACACCGATGAGGGATCTTATTTGCTGGACGCCGCGATGGCAGTGATTCCGAGTGAGGAACAGGCATTAAATGACCAGATTTCCCCGGAGGTTGCGGCCCGCCAGTTTGCTGAGGAATACCTTGTCGTCTTGTTTGATGAACTGGAACAAACGCCTGAGCTCACGATCGAGAGAATCAATATGAGCGATGAGGAAACGCCCGAAGAGCTGCAGCAGCAGGAAGTGGTGGTGAAAATGAATGGAACGATTCCGGAGGGGGCCAAGGAGTATTTGCTCTACCTTGATCCCACCAGTCCGATGGCCGTGGTGATGGTGGTGATTAAAGACGAGAAGCCGGAACGACGTATGCAGGTGATCTTGGCCGGGGAATACAGTCGCCCGGTAAACATTCAACCGTTCGTCGGTGGTGATCCGTTTGAGAAACCTGCTTTCGAATCTTCCGAGGCGGAAACGGCCGGTGCCTCGCAGGAAGAGAGTCGTTTAAGTGACGAACCTGGAGGTTTCGTCAGTGGATGGTCCGGCGTGATGACCAGTTCCCCGCTTCTTGTTTTGTTGCCGGCAACCATTCTCCTGATGACGATGAAGGTGTGGTCGACGGTGCTTCAACTGGGTGTCATTCTGATCGGGCAGAGTACCGTGGTTGCGCTGGCGGCCTGCGGGTTTTTCCCAGCGATCCTGATCGCGGGTCCGATTCTGGGTGGCTTGCTGGCGGTGGCGGCATTTGAGGCCCTGGTTCATCGCGAACTTCGTTGGTGGCGACTGAACATTCTGTTTGCGGCCGGAGCGATGGCCGGAGCCCTGCTGGTTCAAACAGCGGATTTTCACCGCCTCTTCATCGAGTCTGGAGGCATCAGCATTGGTCGCTTGATACTTTATGTGATCGGAACAGAACTTGCGGTTGTGGTCGTCACGCTTTTGGTGGCGGGCGTTTTGCTCTTCCTCAATCGTTTCGCTTTTTACGAAAGGTCGGTAGTTCAGCCGCTTGCCGTTCTGATCGGCGGCTACGGCGTGTTTGAGGTGATTGCGAAACTTTTGTAAACATTGGGGTTCGACAAAGCATCGATTTTAGCCTCTGAGTGTTTGCTCTTGAACCTCTTTCGAACAGCTTTTTTTCGCATAGTCGTGATCCCTCCTGTGCTCGGGGTGAGTTTGTCTTTTTCCAGTTGTGTCCTCGAGAATCAACTCGTAGCCGACCCAGCGGTTATCGTCGGAGATTTGCCGTCGACGTGGACGGGTGGCGGTTGGCAGGTGCCCGGGCAGGCAGTGACTGGCTGGATCTATGATTTTCGAAGCCCCCAACTCACCGCGCTGGTGAATGAGGCGATCGAAAACAACTACAGTTTGTCGGCGGCCCTGGCGCGAGTGGATCAGGCCGCGGAGCGAGCCCGAATCACTAATGCCAGCCGCCTCCCTGAAATTGAATCCGCTCTTCAGACGACGCGTTCCCAGAATCTTCGCGGGGTGAATTTCCAGACGGTGAGAGCCAATAATTTCAATTTCTCCCTGAGCACGGCGTGGGAGATCGACATTTGGGGCCGTATCAAGAACCTGCGTGACGCCGACCTCGATGAGCTGACAGCTCAGAGTAATCTCTACGAATCATCACGGCTTTCCCTGGCTGCCAATGTCGCGAAGGTCGCCTTTCAGATCGTTGAGGCCAAGTTGCAGATCGATCTTTCTAACCGTAGCCAGCGCAGCCTCAAGACCAATCTGGAAATTCTCGACTCTCGTCTCGAGGCTGGTGGGGGAGATGATCGTACTGCACTCGAGATTAGCCTGACACGAGCCGATATTGCCAGGGTTCGCGCGAATATTCTCGCGAATCAGCGGGAACTTGATGCAGCCAAGCGAACCTTGGAGGCTCTTCTCGGGCGCTACCCTGCTGGAACGTTAGATGCGCTCTCCCGATTGCCCACTATTTCACGCCAAATTCCGGCGGGCTTGCCAAGTGAACTGCTGCTGAGGCGACCCGACCTGCTTGCCGCCGAGGCTCGGGTCGACGCGTCAATGAAAGACTTGGCCGCGAGCCGGAAAGCCTTGCTCCCGGCGGTTCGCATTAACGGGAGCATGGGAACTTCGACGACGGATGAATTTGGGGACATTTTCGATATCCAGAAACTGGTCTGGAACATCGGGGCTAACCTGGCACGGCCGCTATACCAGGGCGGGCGCTTGAAGGCCGATATTCGCCTGAATAAGGCTGAACGCGACGAACTGGTTGCGAACTATGCCGAGACTGCGCTGGTCGCGTTTCGCGAGGTGGAATCGGC
>PKCI01000129.1 GCA_002862135.1 Verrucomicrobiota bacterium
ATGCATTACGAGCAGGGAGAACTGGCTTTTGCCGTGACTCGTGGGGACGGAACTGTCGGTGATGACATCACTGAAAATGTCAGGACGATCAGTAATGTGCCTCTCCGATTGCCTGATGGTGCCCCGGACTGGCTCGAAGTCCGGGGTGAAATATTCATGCCGAATGCCCGTTTCGCTGCCCTGAACGAGTCTCGTTATGAGGCGGGCCTGCCAACTTTTAAGAATCCGAGGAACGCGACGGCGGGCGCGCTGAAGCTGCTGGATTCGCGTGAAGTGGCCAAACGTCCCCTCGAATTCATTGCCCATGGGATGGGAAGACTGGACGGAATGGAGATTATCTCGATAGCCGAGTTCCACGAGTTACTGAGGAGTCTTGGGATCCCCGTGAACTCTCCGATTTTTACCCGGGATTCGCTCGAAGGGGTATTGGATATTGTCCGGGAACTCGATGTGAAGCGCCACGATCTGCCCTACGAGACCGATGGAGCGGTGGTGAAGGTAGTGAGTCTGGCACAGCAGTCAGAACTCGGACAAACCTCAAGGGCTCCGCGTTGGGCGGCTGCGTTCAAGTATCCGCCCGAGCAGAAAGAGACTATCATTCGCGAGATCACTGTTCAGGTAGGGCGGACGGGGAACTTGACCCCTGTCGCTGAATTGGACCCGGTTCTGGTCTCTGGAACGACAGTCAGTCGAGCGACCCTGCACAACCAAGACGAAATTGATCGAAAAGATATCAGGATCGGAGATTCGGTTTTAATTGAAAAAGCCGGCGAAATCATTCCTGCAGTTGTAAAAGTGCTGCCTGAAAAGCGACCGGCCGACTCAGAGAAATACGACATATTTCGCGCCGTCGGTGGAAAATGCCCCAGTTGTGAGAACGAGATTGTTCGTCCCGATGGATTCGTGGCGTGGAAATGCCTCAATCCCGCTTGCTCGGCCAAGTCCGCAAATCGCATCAAGCAGTTTGTGAGCCGCAAGGCTTTGGACGTTGAAGGCGTTGGGAACATCGTTGCTGAGAAACTTGTCGAACGCGGAGTGATTTGCGAGGCTTTGGATTTGTTCTCCGTGCCGCTCGAGACACTAGCCACGCTAAATATCGGAACCGAGCAGGACTCCCGCGTTCTTGGCGTCAGAAAGGCGGAGAGTATTGTCTCCACCCTCGAACGAGCCAAATCGGCTCCTTTGCATCGTTGGATCTACGCTCTAGGGATTCCTCAGGTGGGAGAATCGGCAGCGAGAGAGCTTTCCCGCCTCCACGAACACTTATCCCTGCTCAATGGCTCGGAGCTTCTCCTCGAGCTCCAGGCGCTGAAAACAGGAGACAGGAAGGAAGATAACGAACTTCTCGCGCCTTATGGAATTGCCGGGGAAGTCGGGCCAACGGTGGCCCGCAACGTTTGTGCATTCTTTGAATCGGCAGAGGGCGAGAGGGTTCTTGCCCAGCTAGAAGAGATCGGGATTGATCCGAAGTCTGAGAACTTTGCTCCGAAGTCTTCCAAAGCGGATGGTGACGTCTCCAACCCTGTTGCCGGGAAGACATTTGTTATTACCGGAACTCTATCCGCCCCCCGCGGCCAGATTAAGGAAGCCATTCAAAATCAGGGAGGAAAAGTCGCCGGTTCGGTCAGCAAGAATACAGACTATCTGCTGGCGGGGGAAGGGGGTGGCTCCAAGCGTGATAAGGCGGAAAGCCTCGGGGTGGAGATCATCGGTGAAGATGATCTCACCAGTATGATTGCTCAGATTGACTCAGCGTCGTCGTAGAAGGCGTGACAGCCAGGAGCTCTTTTCGTTTCGAGAGCTCATTTCCCTCTGCTGGTTGAGAAGGAAAAGCGTGTGGTCGTCAGTGAAAGTCGCGCCAACCTTGTGGCCGCGTTTCTTGCTCTCGCTGATCAGGCCGGGGCGGAATTACTCCTCTTGGATGAGGGCTTTGTGACCCGAGAATATGCTGAGTTGGGGGGTCAGATTCGAGGAGGAACCGCCTCACCCTGAGCGAGATTACGCGGAACGCAGGAAACACCCGCCGCTGTGAACGCCAAACGATTTATTGGCGCGTGTCTACGATATGAAACGAAAGAACGATTCGGCGTTGCAAGTCGTGGTGGCGGCGATCTCTTCTTTGCTGACTCCGAAAACGTCTGCGAGCGCCGAGGCCGTATGAGAGACCATAGTGGGTTCGCAGCGTTTTCCGCGAAACGGAACTGGCGCGAGGAAGGGGCAATCTGTCTCTACCATGATGCGATCAGCGGGGACAAGGGCGGCGACTTCTCGAATCTCATGTGCGTTAGGGAAGGTGAGTATTCCGGTGAAAGAGATCAAATGGCCCAATTCGAGCGCTGCTTCGGCCTCAGGAACGGTTCCAGTGAAACAGTGAAGAACAGCGCGAACTTTAGAAAACTGTTTCAGAACAGCGGTGACATCTTCAGCGCTGTTCCTCTGGTGGATCACAACAGGCAGATCCGAATCGATCGCGAGTTGCAGCTGGATTTCGAAGATTTCCAATTGCCTGGCCCGCCACGAGTCCTCGGTAAAGCCTTCGGGGGGAGAATGAAAGTAATCGAGCCCAATCTCGCCGATTGCTGCCAGTTCAGGCATCTGAGCGACCTCCTTGAGTTCAGATTCCCAGCTATCCTCAATTTCGTCGACGTAGAGAGGGTGAATTCCCGCCGTTGGTGCCACGATACCCGGAAATTGGCGGGCGATATCGAGGTTTTCGTAGGAATCCTCGATATTGCAGGCGATTGATACGATTTTCCCCACGCCACCTTCATTAGCAGCTGCAATGAGGGAGTCCACTTCGCCCTTGAATTTCGATGAGGCAAGATGGGCATGGGTGTCAATCAGTTTAGGTGGATTTTGTCCTTCCATTTCAGTTTCAGGGCCCTACGATCCACACATCCTCAGAAAGATCGAAAAAATTCTGAAAAAAACCTTTTTCAATGCAGTTAACCTGTGTTAATCGATTAGGGTTAATTTGGAGTGTTTTTACCTCCCCGAGTCACGATTAAATGATGAGAATCCAACGTTTTGTATCAGGCTTGGCGGTGCTTGTTGTTAGTTTTGCAAGCTCAGCCGTTGCTCAGCATACTGTAACCGACCAATACGGGACTGAGATCCTCATCGATGTGTTGCCTCCTCTAATGCAAACACAGGTCCAGCAGACTCAGTCGGTGCTGGATTCCGGTGGTGGTGAAGGTCCCATCGAAGTGGATGAATTGGGTCGGTTTGATCTCGGAAATGCCGGCGGCACGGGTTCCTCTTTCGGACCGAGTCAGGATGATTATTTGGTTAACCAGCTATTGGGTGTCGTTCTTCTGCCAAGCCCGGGTGAGGTGCGACTCGACGGATGGCCCGGTGTTGAGGGAATCTGGCATGACTTCGAGAAATTCCCCAAGCCGGTTGGTCGTGTTCTTCAGAATTACATCGGGAAACCGGTTTCTCTTTCATCGCTCGACCGCATGGTCAAGGACGTGGTCGTTGCCTACCGAAAGGGCGATCGTCCTGTAGTTGATGTTCTTCTCCCAGAACAGGATATCACTTCTGGTGTGGTCCAGTTAGTGGTTATCGAGTCCGAGTTGGCTCGGATTCGTGTAGAGGGGGCAGACGCTGACACCGAGGAATTCATCCGCAGCCAGATGCGAATTCAGGAAGGCGAAGTAATTCGCGCCTCCGAGGTGCTTCAGGATCTCTCCTGGGTTAACCGGTCTCCCTATCGCAAGGTCGATATGGTTTACGCTCCCGGCATTGAATTCGGAACAACAGACGTAATTTTGAAGAGCTACGAATCGAAAGGAGACTGGCTCTACGTGGGATTTGAGGATTCCGGGACTGAATTTCTCGGGCGTGAGAAAATCGTAGCAGGCTTCAATTTTGGCGACCTGCTTGGACCGCGTAATTCTCTCAGCTATCAATATTCAGCCGACCTCGACTTTGAACACGTGCGTGCCAACTCCTTGGTATACACCCACGCTCTTCCATGGAGGCACTGGGTGACCTTCTTCGGTTCCTTCGTGGAGATAGACTCCGACCCTATCAGTCAGGGTGGAGGTGCTTCTCTCGACTCCGGCGGCGACAACCTCCAACTCAGTGCTCGCTATGGGATTCCGCTTCAAGGTAAAGCTAACCGTGAGCGCGAAATGGTCTTCGGATTCGACTACAAATCCAACGGCAGCAACCTTGAATTTTTCGATCCTGCAAACGCTGGTCTGCTTCAGTTCTTTGGTGCGACCGGAGAGATCTTTCAGTTTAGCTTGGCTTACAACGAGAAGATTCAGTCCAAGCGTGGTGTGACTGAGTTCGATGTTCGCGGTGTCTACTCGCCGGGCGGATTTAGCAACCATAACAGTGATCAAGTTTTCAACCTGGTGCGGTCCCCATCATCCTCGGATTACTTTTACGCGGTAGGCGGTCTCGAGCATCGTCATCGTCTAGGTGATCGTGGCTGGTCCATCCGCGGCAAGTTCCAAGGTCAGATATCAAATGAAAATCTGCAACCTTCCGAGCAGCTTGGTGCCGGCGGTTATTCCACCGTTCGCGGTTACGATGAGAGTATTGTTCGGGGCGATCACGGCTTCTGGGGAACTGTTGAACTCTACGCTCCGCCAATGTCCCTTGGTCGTATCTTCGACTGGAAGAACGAGACTGATACACTCCAGCTGCTAGGATTCTTTGACACGGCTCATCTCGGCAACGAAATACTCCTCCCCGGGGAGGCAGAGCATTTCGACATTGGTTCGGTTGGTGTTGGTGTGCGCTGGGATTATAGTGACTGGTTCCGCCTGCGTGTTGACTACGGTTTGCCGGTATTCACCGAAAACGTTGTCACGGATGAGTCTGGACGTTTCCACATCGGTGCGACCGCTACCTTCTAGTGGCCGGGTTTGGCGCGAAGTCACTTTCCGCAGGGCGTTGTTTCACAGCAACGCCTTTCTTGTTTTCCGCGGAGGGGGGCGTTAATTTTCTCCTTTTGGCATGCAGCTGTTTCTTCTAAATACAGCTTGAATGGGAAAGTCCGAAACGGTATCAATCTCCCAATCATTATTTGGTTTCTAATTCGTAAAATCTATGGGAAGACCTGTTACATTATTCACTGGCCAGTGGGCCGACCTTGATTGCGAGACAGCAATCGTCAAAGCCAAGGAGATGGGCTATGACGGAGTGGAACTCGCCTGCTGGGGCGATCACTTCGAAGTCGACAAAGCTGATGTCAATTACTGTAAGGCGAAACGTGAGTTACTGGAAAAGCATGACATGGAATGTTTTGCTATTTCCAGCCATCTCGTCGGACAGGCAGTATGCGACCGAATCGACGAACGTCACCAGCAGATTGTCCCCGAATACATTTGGGGAGATGGGGATCCGGAAGGTGTCCGTCAGCGCGCTGCTGAGGAACTGAAGAAGACGGCCGTCGCCGCCAAGGAGTTTGGTGTGGGGGTGGTGAATGGATTCACCGGATCTTCGATCTGGCATCTTCTCTATTCTTTCCCGCCTGTTTTACCCGGGCAAATTGATGCAGGCTTCAAGGATTTCGCTAATCGCTTTGGTCCGATCATGGATGTTTTTCAGGAGAATGGTATCAAATTTGGTCTTGAAGTTCACCCTACTGAAATTGCTTTTGACATTGCTTCTGCAGAGCACGCTCTCGAAGCGATCGATTATCATCCGGCGTTCGGATTCAATTATGATCCGAGCCACTTTGGTTATCAGGGGGTGGACTATATTGAGTTTATCTACCGCTTCTCTGACCGCATTAACCACGTACACATGAAGGATGTTTACTGGTCTGATCAGCCCTGCGAGGCAGGTGTCTTCGGTGGGCATGTTGATTTCCACAACAGGAAGCGTTTCTGGGACTTCAAGTCTGTCGGCCGTGGATCGATCAACTTCGAGAAAATCATTCGTGCTCTGAATGATATCGAGTATGCCGGACCTCTTTCGGTTGAGTGGGAAGACGGTGGCATGGATCGTGAAGCCGGTGCTGCTGAATCCGCCGAATTTGTTAAGAGGGCGGATTTCCCCCCGTCAAAGATCATCTTTGACGCCCAGTTTGATCGCTGATTCGCTGAATCAGACTGAGATTAACGAAAGGCCACCTCGCGTTAAGCGGGGCGTGGCTTTTTCGTTCACCGGAAAAGAACCTAATTGGGGAGGCGTGAGGAAAGAAGAAGGGTGGGACTGGCTAGGACAATCCTCGTGCTGCCAAGCGGAGGTGCTTTAGTAATCCTCAGCACTCAGGCCCCCAGGTTGGAAATCAACCGGGAGTCTCATCTTCGGGAACGCCTTGAGGGTTAGGCTGAGGAGGACACCATATTCTTTGTCTCCAAGGCGGTTGTCTCTGATGATAGCTCCAAGGGTTGCAGTACAGCTCGCCATGTCACGGTGAATACTGTATTGCTGATACTCGAGCGTGTTGTCATCAGCTTCAAAACGGTGACTGGTGCTGAATCCCCAGTTGTCGCTGAGACGGGTGTAGGTCTCTACCGTGTAGAGGTTCGAATCCCTGAAAAAGGGATTATCATTAATTAAATAGTGTCCAAATTGGACTCTGAACCAGTCCGTAGGCATGAGACCGACGTTTGAATAGACTTCCGACCAAGTCTGACCATTGCTAGGATCGTTTAGCAAGGGCACCTGAGCTTTGGTGGTGGCGTAGAGCCAAGGTAGAGGATACCAGCGGATGTCGGTGAAGAAGTTCGAAACATCCCGGTCACCCTCAGGATCGTCAGCATAGAAATCCATGTAGTTGTCCAGCGTTAACCAGCGGTAGGTTGAACCGTTTCGGCGGGTATACCACTGCTGGGAAACTCCGGTGCGAAAAACCTCCCAGTTACGTAGTTTGTCTACCGCCGTGTATAGAGGCAGGTCGATCGGATGAAGCCGTGTTGAGGGCCCGACACGGTCGATCGGGGAGAAGCTACCGTCGATTTCGTCAGTGGTTACGAACGAGTAATTCAGGTAGGGTCGCACGACATGAAGGATCCCATCCAGACCTAGAGCTCGGTTGTAGACGTTAGGAGAGCGCTTTGAAAGCTTAAATGAGACGTCTACGCCGGCATGGAGCGTGGTGCTGTCAAAACTGAACCCTGGCAGATCGAAATCGGAATAGTTAGCGTATCCGGCGCCGGCACGGGGAACGACGTCAAGGGAACCAATCTTGGTCGGGAAAATAAATTCATGATAAGTCTGAAATCGATTGTAGCCTGATTGGTCAGTTACTCCGGCGAGAATAGAATCATCGTCAAGCTCTTCATCGAGGATTCCATAGGTCGTAAAACCGCTGTAGTAGAAACCCGTGTCACCCAGGGGCGTACGGATAATGTCGACAGCGAGTTCAGGTGTGCGGGTGTCAGTTAGAAAGAATTCGTTAAACTGGAAGCGACTCGTAAGTGAAATTTCACCCTGGTCGAATAGCTTGTTGAGGTTAATCAGGTTGTCCGGCCTGGGATCAATACGAAATTCATTCGGGAAGAAGTCTTCGTAGAAGAACTGGTCGCTCAGCTTGTTGATGTCAAAGTCGACGTAGAAGGTTTCGTCTTTAGCCCCAGGAAGGTAGACTCGGTGCTGCAGATTAATTCGATAGCGGTTCGAGTCTACCGCTGTGGTTCTTGTGGGACCAATAAATGGTAGTTGCGAGTTGGTGTCGTTTGCGTAATAAAGGTTAAGACGCCCGACCTGTGGATTGTCTGTGAATTTGCGGTCCTTGATCTCCACTCCACCAGCCAAGCCTCTTTCTGAACGGATGTCGAAATGAGCTTTAGCCAAGTAGTCATCTCCGATTTTGAAACCGTATTGGCTGAGCAGGAAGCCGCCCCACGGTGAATTCCATCCGGGGGTGGAGTAAAATCCCAACTCTTCATCGAGTGGCTGAACGAAGTAGGGAAACCACATCACAGGGACTTTACCGATGTTTACTTTTGCCCCGTGCAGAATGATCTTATCATCCGGATAAATTTCCAGCTTCTTGACTTTTATCCGGAAATTCGGCTTGGCGGAGTCGTGAGTCGTGAAAGTCGAATTGAGGAGGGTGACTGGGCCCTCGGTCTTCTCATCAGGGCGAACAATATTATCCGAGGTGTAAAATAGAGGCTCAAGTGAGCTTTTAAACTGGCTGGTAGTCATCTCACCTGTGTGGATGTCATAGATGATCTCCTCGGCATCAACTGTTTCCGATTCCGTAAAAACCCTGACATTGTCGCGAGCGTAGATCTTGCCAGTTTGACGGTGGAACTCGACCTGGTCGGCAAAAATAGTTACATCGCCATAGGTGACTTCCACATTGCCCCAGGCTTTGGCGACATCCATGCCTTGGTCGTATTCTGAGAAGTCGCTGTCGATGTCGACGCTCTGTGTCGTTTGTGCCCGAGAATCATCGAGAAGCAAGGCAGAGGTGACAACGAAGGTAGCCCCGAATATGGCTGCTCGGCGCATCCATCGGAAAAACGAAACAAAGAGGCTGTCGAACGTGAAAATCAAAGCGGCAATGCGTCAAAGATAACTATGGCCCCAGTTTGCCAAAATACCACATCCGATTTGCTACCAAATCGCCAAAAACAACCGAAATACTAGGATTTTGGTCGCAATAGAATTTTGGCCGCATATGCTTAATGTTTCTTAACAAAATAAGCGGTTTATTGAGAGCGGATCAGAACTCCTTTTTTTGAATTTTTGCGGAAAAAGTCGAAAAAACTGACGACTTCTTGAGGTAATTCTTCAGATTCTGCGGTTTTGAGAACTTCTTCGAGGGTTTCGGAACCGCGGTAAATTCGACGGTAGCCTTCCTTAATGCCTTTCCGAGCCTCGAGGCTGAGTCCGGCTCGCTTCAGTCCCACAGCGTTAATGCCGACGACTGAATTTATCCCCGCGATTATCACATAGTGGGGGATATCGAGGGAAACTCCAGCCAGGCCCTGGGCCATGACGTAGTTTCCGACTCGAACAAACTGGTGAAAAGCGGCGGCTCCTCCGAAAAAACAATAGTTCCCTACATTGACGTGGCCGCCGAGTAACACGTTGTTTGCAAATGTGTTATCATTTCCGATAACGCAATCGTGGCCGACATGCGCTCCGTTCATGAGAAAGTTGCCATTTCCGATGATGGTGTTCTCTCCGGGCTCGATACTGCGATGGAGAGTGACATACTCACGAATAATGTTGTTGTCTCCAAGAACGACACCGCTGGAAATTGATTCGTCAAATCCCTTGTAGTGCGGATCGGCGCTGACCAATGCACCCGAGCCGATGCGACAATTGTTTCCGATTCGGGAACCGTTTAGAAGCTGAGCTGATGCTTCAATGCGACAATCATCACCGATAACGACATCGTCTTCGATGATAACGAAAGGGCCTACAGTGATGTTCGCGCCGATTTTGGCGTTTTCTGAAACAATTGCGGAAGGATGGATCGACATGGAAAAACTGGGCTAGAGCAATCCGGCTTTACGAAAGCTGAAGTAGGACTGGCCTGAGGAATTGGTAGGAGAACCGATAACGATATGATCGGCAAATTCAAGGCCTACTGCATTACAAGCGGTCTTCATTCGTTTGGTGACATGATGATCAGCACCACTCGGGGTAGGATCTCCGGAGGGATGATTGTGAACCAGAATCATGGAATGGGCTGCATGACCGATGGCCTTCCGCAGGATTTCAGAGGGGTTGGCGAATGATTCGTTACTAGTGCCAACGAAGACTTCGGCAATCTGAATTAGTCTCTTCTTATGATTCAGCAGAATCGCCCGCACTGATTCCTGCGAGAGGCGCTGCATTTCACAGCCGACGAGTTCATAGACTTCTTCCGGACAGGTGATGGGTTGTTCGCTGAAGGTTTCGCGTGCGAGTCGTTGCCCGAATTCAAAGATTCCAGACAATTGTGCTGCTTTTGCCGGGCCAATTCCTCCGACCTTGGTCAGTTCCTCGACTGAAGCCCTTGAGAGATTCTTGAGCGATCCGAAATGCTTTAGCATTTCACGTCCAAGCTCGATCGCGCTGAAGCCTTTTCGCCCGGTCCCGAGAAAGACGGCGAGGATTTCCGCATCACTCAAAGACACAGCTCCTTTTTGGAGCAGTTTTTCCCTTGGGCGTTCATCTTCCGGTAGATCTTTGATGAGCATGCTGCTAATTCGATAGCGGATTACGCGGATCGAGTAAAGGAGGCGCTTTTCACCGTTGCGGCAGTTAGCGAACGCTGACACACTCACACACAACTGCTTCGGGCCTATGACTGACTCAACTATCGCTGCCATTGCTTCGCCACCCGGAACGGGCGCGGTTTCGCTACTGCGCATTAGCGGGCCTAAGGCTTGTGCGGTCGTAGCGAAAGTCTTCCGGGGGCGTTCCCGGGAGAACTGGATTCCAAGGACGCAACACTTTGGAGAGGTGGTTGATGCCGATGGCGGAAAAGTCGACGAAGTTTTATTGACTTGGTTTCCGGGACCTTGCAGCTTCACCGGCGAGGATGTGATCGAGTTAGGATGTCATGGTGGTGTCATTGTAACGCGTCAGGTGCTTGAGGCGATTCTGTGTGCCGGTGCGGAGTCGGCCGAGCCTGGAGAGTTTTCCCGCCGTGCCTTTTTTAATGGGCGCATCGATTTAACCCAGGCCGAAGCGATCATGGATTTGATCTCGGCGAAGACTGAATTGGCGGCCCGGGCCGCGCAAGGTCAGTTGGAAGGAACTTTAGGGCGTGAAATTGAGGGGATTCGCGAGGATTTAATTTCCGCTACCGCTCAACTCGAAGCTTATATCGATTTCCCCGAGGAGGACATTACTCCTGATACAGCTTCTCAACTCTTCGAGCGTATCGATAAAATCCAGGGCAAGATTACCGGCTTGTTGTCTACCGCCGATCAAGGCAAAATTCTGAGAGAAGGGTTAAAAACAGTTATTGCCGGGGCGCCCAATGCCGGCAAGTCGAGCTTGTTGAACCTGCTCCTTGGTTTTGAGCGTGCCATTGTCAACGATCAGGCTGGGACGACGAGAGATACCATTGAAGAAGTTATCAACCTGAGCGGCATCCCTATTCGGCTCATTGATACGGCAGGTATTCGCGAAGGAGAGGGCGAGATCGAAAAAGAAGGAATCAGGAGAAGCCGGCACGAACTGGAGCTGGCTGAATTGGTTCTGCTGGTGATAGACAGTCACGACTCAGCTGACAAACTGAAGGGGATCGAATTTGATGAGTCTACCCGGGTGATTCGTATTCTCAACAAGTCCGATCTCTCCAGACATCCCGACTGGGACGGAACGGAGGGTATTAAGGTCTCCTGCGTTGATCCTTCCGCCGGCGAAGAGCTGCGTGAATTGCTTTACCGGGAGGTAGCTCTGGACCGGGCTATTAGAACGACCAGCTTGACCGCGATTAACTCGCGTCATCAACATTGCCTGAAGAAGGCGGGCGAGGCTGTCAAAAAATCACGCGCTTGCCTTGATGCCGGTCAATCACCTGAGTTCGTTGCGATGGATCTTCGGAGTGCGCTTGAGGCGGTTGGCGAAGTTGTTGGCAAAACGGATGTGGAAGAGATACTTGGAGAGATCTTCAGCACATTCTGCATCGGCAAGTAAGAGGCTTGACACCAGCAACCCAAAACGCGTCAGGTATTTAAATCTGACGCGTTCGGAAATGGGGTGTAAGCGATATCAGCTGAAAAGCTTGGTCGCGGGTTCCCCGTGGTTGGCGAACGTGAAGGGCCGCTGAGTCGGGGAGTAAATGGTTTCTTCGAGAGGGAGCCCCATTCCATATCCGATGGTAGCGAGAAAATCCTCGGGCTTCATGGGGTCACTCTTGACTTTTTTGCCGGCACCGTCGGTCGAGCCGTAAACAGTGCCACCCTTGACTCCTCCGCCTGCGAGAACGCAGGAGTAAGCAGCGGGGTAGTGATCCCGGCCCTCATTCATGTTGAGGTCCGGAGTCCTTCCGAATTCTGTTCCAATAGCGACCAAGGTGGATTCGAGTAATCCTCGTGATTCGAGGTCTTTCAGAAGAGTGCTGACCGCTGTGTCTAACTCAGGAAGCTTGGAGCGTGTGGCGAGGTCAACTCCAACGTGCATGTCCCAACCTCCTGAAATAACTTCCACGACGCGGACGCCGTTTTCGACGAGTCGACGAGCAAGGAGGCAGCCCTGGCCGAGGCGGGACTCCCCGTAGTCGGCGCGATTAGCTTCGCCTGAAATGTCGAAGGCACTGAGTGCGTCGCTGTTAAGAAGCGCATTAGCCTGATTGTAGTATTCAACGTAGGAGTCAGGACCAGCATATTTGAACTTTTCAGTGAATTGTTGTCCCAACTTGGAAGCCATTTCCATGCGGCGGCTGAATCGATCACCACCCACAATCAGATTAGTGTTGGGGACCCCTCCGCCGGGGTCTGCGATCGGAAGAGGGCTCAACGCTGGTTCCATGAATCCAGCGTTCGACGTGCTCCTCCCAACGACAACACTGTCAGGAAGTGTCCCTTCGCGTTTGCCAAGAAGACGCTCTGCCCATGGCCCTACAGTTGGGTGAACAATGGTGGCGCGCTTCTCATAGCCAGTACGCATGATGTATTGCCCCTGTTCGTGCGCTCCGTTCGTGGATGTCATCGAGTTGATAACCGCGAGCTTGTCTGCTTGTGACGCAAGACCCGGCAGTAGGCTTCCGAACTTCATATTGTCGACCGGAGAGTCGATTGATTCAGATTTTCCCATCACATCGCCACGTTTGGGATCAAAGGTGTCGAGGTGGGTCATGCCACCGGAGAGGTAGATGTAGATCAGGTTCTTGGCCTTGGCCCCGTCCTGGGCTTTGAAGGTTTTAGGAAGGAAGGGGACGCTGAGGCTGACACCGAGTGAGAGTTTGGCCGACATTTCCATGAAAAGGCGGCGGCTTTGGCAGTCATTGCCGGCTAGTGATGCGATATGATCCATGATTAAGAGGAGTCGAGATTAAATTGGAGTGCAACGTAGTTTGTCTGTTACTGGACGTAAAGAAATTCAGGACTGTTCATCAAGGCCCAGGCAAGGTCGCTTATACCTTCGTCGCCGTAATCCTCGATCATATCCATGCCAAGTTTAAGCTCATCATCGCTGGGGAAGCGGTTGAGCATGGTAAAGAAAACGCCCCGAACCTTATCATCCGGACCGTCGAGGTCTTCAAGGTCATCAACTACCTTGGAGGAAGATCCGGTAAGTTGGCGGGTGACTGTTCCATTCATCAGCGCGAATACCTGTGGGACGGAGCCATCGTAGTTGTGCTCATCAGTAATTCTGCGATCAGATTGACCAAAGGTATCCAGCATTGAAGCTGCCGGTGCAGGCTGTTGGAGTTCGGAAGCGCGAAGTTGGCTGTCAGTCACATAACTAGGAGTCCAGTCTCCCGTCTCGTTAGAAACAACGGCAGTAGCCACTCGATTGCCGTAATTCCTTTGCCAAGCCTCATAATGTTCCCAGACTTCCTCGTTGGAAGCGGTATTGAAGTCGATGTTTAGAATTTTCTTATACATCGAGCCGTCAGCTCCGGTTTTGTCATCAATCTCTGCTCCATTAGCAAGAACCATCATGGAGTCCCAAGCCTGCTCTGCGCGCATGCGGCGCAGCACCGGGCCTTGGAAATAATAAGCATCAGCCCAATCTGGCTCTTCGTTTGTTGCCAACGATTGGTAGGCTCGAGTGTTATAGAGAATTCGCATAAATTCACGAAGGTCGTAGTCGACCCGTTGCATTTCCCGGGTTACAAATTTTAGAACTTCGGGTTGCGACGCTTTGGCGATCATGCCATCAGAAAAGTCACTCACCGGGCCAACGAGGGCACGACCGAAAGCTCGTTCCCACATGCGATTCGCGATCACCAGGGCGAAGCGAGGATTCTCAGGTGCTGTGAGCCACTCAGCAACAGCCTCGCGCCGTGTCTTGCCACCCTTTTTGGCTGCAGCCCCAATCAACGTGCGCGGATTGGCAACTTCATTGGGCTTACCTCCGCTTCCGATAAAGTCGTGAGGAAGGACGGTTTCAAGCGTTTCGTTATCCGTGACATTCCAGCCGAGAGCTGACACGAAAAAGCGAAAGCGATTGCCCGTGTTATCAGGTGGAGGCGCGACTCCCTTTTCGCTATAAGCCCACTCTTGAAACTGCTGTTGCCAATCTTCGGGAGCATTGGGCATCATGGTAACAGATCCACTCATCATACCGCCGCCGTAGCGGCGAATGGAGCGCTGGGTGTTTCCGAAGAAGGCGGCCATCTGGTAAAAGTCACCTTGAGTCCACTCGTCGAAGGGATGGTCGTGACACTGGGCACAGGAAATGTCGATGCCGAGCATCACCTGACCAAAATTCGAGAAAGCATCAAATTCCATGCCGGTATCACGAAGAATGAACCCTGCGGCCGGGTTTTGTCCGACATTTCCTTCGGCAGTGATCATATCGACAACCACCTCGTCGTAGGGGCGGTTGGACTTGAGTTGGTCGCGCCACCACTGCATGTAAGGATCCATGCGAACGCCATTGTTGAAGTCGCTCGCGTGCAGGCGATACATGTCCGCAAAGTAGTTGAACAGGTTAGAGGCATATCCCGGAGACAGAAGGAGATCATCAATCAGTGCCTGACGCTTGTCTTCCCGGCCGCTTTCGGCAAATTCGAGAAACTCTTCACGTGTCGGAATTCTGCCGGCAATGTCGAGATAAACGCGGCGCACGAAAAGATCATCTGGAAGTGGCTCATTAAACGAAGAAAAACCGTTTGCTTTGAGTTGCTTGGCAAGCAGTCCATCGATCTGGCGGGCTGAGGCTGCCGTGTAGGAATCGTCGCCGATCAAGGCGAAGCGTTTCGCGGCTTCCTGGTCGGCCTTAATAAAGCGATCCGGGGCAACGAGCGCTTCCTGCCCATTGGCAAGCTTGAACTTGTATTTTTCGCCCTCGATTCCAAGGAAGATGGCCTTCATTTTCTTACCGTCGGTGCTGGTCCATTCACGCCCCTCAACTGAGGAAGTGAATGAAGACGCGACGAAAGAAAAACCGAAGGCGAGAAGCAGTGAGCGTAAATGGTTTTTCATGAGCTTGATCGGTTTACTTAATATAACTCGTAATATCGATTTTGTGACAAAAAGTCACGATAAGGTTGATACATTTTTGCGCCTCACTCGCAACGCTCGTGTCGAGATTGCATTGGAGCCACAATTAGCTCGTTCTATGGATGAAACCGGTAAACGGCGGTATCTGAACGCAACACGAGTGCTCCGTTCAACGGGATCGGCGAAGCCATAATCGAGCCTTCTATCTGGTTCGTAGCTACCTCGGTGTAGCGGTCTCCCGGAGAGAAAACGGTGACTTTACCCTCTTCGCTGGCGACGTAGATATGCCCGTCGGCGAAAACCGGTGATGCGGAATAGTTTCCGTCGATACGACCATTCCACAAAATAGTCCCGTTTGCAGCCCTGAAGCAGGTAGTGATTCCTCCGTCCGAAATGACGAAAAGCCTACCGTCAAGCAGAAGCGGGGAAGGCTTAGCAGGAATGCGCTTGGGATCCTGCCAAACAACCCTGTCGGTTCCAGTAATATCGCCGTTGCCATCGGTGTGCACGGCCATAAGGACCGGTTTGCCAAAACCAGTTGAAAAGAAAAGAAGGTCGTCATCCTTGCTGTAGACGGGGCGGGGAACCACTGAGAAGCCGGAGCCATGATCCAGTCTCCAAATTTCTTCGCCGGTCTGGGGAACGTAGCTGATCATCCACTGGGACCCCATGCAGATGAGCTGCTCACGGCCATTCGGGTCTGTTGCGATGATTGGTGTGTTGTAGGACTTCTTCTGATCGCCTTTCTCCGCTCGCATCTCGGGGCGGTCGGTTGTCCAAACAGTCGCGCCGGAATCGACATTGAGGGCAGTCACGAACTGCCGGTCGACGCCGTCACAAATTAGCACGAGTAGATCATCTTTGATGAAGGGGGAGCTGCCCGGTCCAACACTGTGTTTGAGTTCAATCTTTCGATTCCAGACCTCGTCACCTGTCATTCGATTGATGCAGAATGTCCCGAAGGTTCCGAAGTGTGCGATGACCTTGTCGCCGGAGAGCACAGGAGTGGGGGAGGCGTAGCTGTTGAACTTGTGAATGGGGTCCGGCTTTTCGATGTCTGTCAGTTTGATCTGCTGCTTGATGCTGCCGGTCTCGTAGTCCACCTCGAGTAAGGCCAGCCCAATACTGCGAGCCACCTGCTTTTGCTTGAACTTCTTCTCCTCCTCGCCAGCCTCGGTCAACAGTTCGATGCGCTCCTCTTCGTCGGGGAAAATTTCAATGGCGGTGGTGATCCAGAGACTCTTTCCGTCGCACACCGGAGACGACCACCCGCGTCCGGGGAGATCCGTTTTCCAGGTCAGGTTTGAGGATTCGCCAAATTTGACCGGGACATTAGTTGCCCTCGAAATTCCATCACCATCAGGGCCGCGAAATTGGGGCCAGTAATCGGCCCGTGTGGGGGATACAGTAGCGAGAATAATCGCAATGAACAGGGATTTATTAGCCATGATTGACGAGGTGTTCGACATGTTGATTGACACGGTCGCGGTCAGGAATGGGCTCCTGGGCCCCTTTGCCTAAGGTGGTTAGTGCTCCCGCACAGTTAGCTGCACGGACAGCTGAGTCCAGAGACTCTCCGGACGCGATTCGGGCCGTGAAACACCCCGCGAAGGAGTCTCCGGCACCGACAGTGTCGACCGGAAGCACTGGAAGAGTGGGGACTTCAAAAGAGTCGCCGGCGTGTAGAAATACCGAGGTATCCTCTGAACCTCTTGTCACGATGAGATGACCTATCCGCAATTCGTGAAGGCGTTGACGGACCGTGGATTCGGGCTCGTCGAACGGTGAAAACTCAAGGAGGTCGACTGCTTCAAGTTCATTCACGATGGCGTAGTCGACCTCCACTTCCCGCCACGGAAAGGTGGGAATGTAGGGTGATGGATTGATGATCACTGGGACCTCCGAACGATTGGCGATTCGAATCGCTTCGACAAGAGCCGACATCGGAACTTCGAACTGCCCAAGGAGGGCCTGACAAGCTTCTAATTCCGGAGCCGACTCGAGCAGGTGAGCCGCCGACAGGCTGTCATTGGCACCGGAGGCTGTGACAATCGTGTTTTCCCCGGTTTCATCCACGGTAATAAATGCAGCGCCGGTCTTGGTGGGGACGGTGAGGACTCCGGCGACATCGATTCCTTCATCCTTAAGCGCCTTTCGGTAAGTAACCCCCTCATCATCAGCGCCTACGGCGCCGAAGAGTCTTGGGTGGCAACTCTGGCGGGCTATGGCAATGGCCTGGTTCGCACCCTTGCCTCCGCGGAATAGTTCGAGGCAGTCGGATGGAACGGTCTCGCCGGGAGCGGGCAGATATTCGACGCGAGTGAAGTAGTCGATGTTGAGCGAACCAATGACAGCGACGGACGGAGGTAACTCTTCACTCATGAACTTGAAACGGCCACGCTAGCAAAAGATCACGGCTTGGGAAGCGCTTGTTTCTTTCCGTTATCATCGAGACGCACTAGGGTCACTTCGGTCAGAAAAATGGTTTCGATCTCACGGGTGACGGCCACGTTATAGATGACTGACGTATTTCCGATTCGTTTCCTGATGCAGTCAAATTTCAGAATCGAACCGTCTCTCACGCTTTTGCGAAAAGAGACCTCATTCATGCCGACGGTGACGAAATGGCAACCGGGGAACTCCGTCGTTGCGGCCATCCAGGCGATCTCATCCACCCACTTGAGTAGGTAGCCTCCAAAAAGGAACCCGAAATGGTTCAGGTGTTCGGGAAGAACAAGCCGGTGATTCTCCATGAGCGCAACGATGTCAGAAGGAGGGGAGATGCCCGTTCCAATTCGCTTTGATGAAAGATAACCTGCCTGTGTTGGCGCGGATTTCAAAAAAGTTTCTTTAAATTTCCTGAATTAATTTTGCATGTATCATAAGATCCACGCATCTAATCCTCGTCCGCAGTTATGAAATTTCTTCCCATCTTGATGGCGCTTGCCCTTGTTTTCGGAGTCAGCGCAGCCAGTTCGCAGGAGAATAGCTCCTCCCAGTCTGACTTCAACAAATCGATCGATGAGTTGACGGCGGATGAAGTCCTTCGCCTGGTCCGCTATAGCTACACTCTTTATGATAAAGACTTCACAGGTAACCTTCGCTTGGGTCTGACCAAGAAAGTTCCTTTTCTGATGTCCCTGAAGCCTGAGTCGATTCGTTTCATTTTCGATAATCCGGCTCAGGTGATCTACCTCGATACCCGAAACTCCAGTTTTGCGCTCTTCGAGGGGACGGGTGGGGAGGAACTCAAGCCAGTACCCTCGTCGAAATATGCAGCGCGTATCCGCGAGACCGATGTGACTTACGATGATTTGTCGATGCGTTTCCTCTACTGGCCGAATGCCAAGATTGTGAAGCTGGATCGCGTCAAGCAGCGCGATTGCTGGGTGGTTCGGATTCGGAACCCCGACGGCCAGGGTGCTTACGCCACTGTCGACGTCTGGATTGACAAAGGAAGCGGGGGCATGCTGAAGATGATCGGCTACAACAATTCCGGTCGTCCTGTCCGACGTTTTGAGGTCCTGCACGGCAAGAAATTCGGCGATATCTGGATGGTTGATGAAATGCGCATCGAAACCCTGGATCCGGGCAGCGGGCGAATCTCATCCAGCACGCGGATGCAGATAAAGTCAGCCGTGAACTGACGAACTCTGGACTTAACCCTGTCAGGTCAGCGGCTTAACCCTGTTGGTTCTGCAGGGCCGCCACTTCCTTCGCCTTCTGCTGGATTGCCTCGGCTGAGGGCAGGGACTCCAGGTCAAGTTCGGCCAGAACCTCGGGAGGGATAATGCCGGACTGTTGCAATTTGATCATGCAGCGCTTTCGCTCATCCAGCGCCTTGTCGGGACTGCGTTCCTTCGAAAAGCGGGATTTCGCCTTCTCGCTGCGAGTCTTCAAGCTGGAATAGATGTCTCCTCCCAGAAGAGAGGTGATGTCGACCTTCATGCTTTCGCGCTCCACATCTTGCTGGCGCACGGGTTCTCCGTTGATTGGACCCGAAGTGTATTTCGGGAACATGATGGCGACCTCCGGGCACACTCGGGAGCAGGCGGGGCAATTGGTTTTGCAGTTATCGTTGTTCTGCACTTGGATTTGCTTCTCGTCATCGACGCCATAGACGTCGAAGAGGCAGAAACTGAGGCATTGCATGCAATTGGTGCAGCGGTCGTAGTCGATGACGGGAAACCAAGGTTTCCAAGCGCCGTTGGCGCCGGGTTGATTCTGTTCGGCGTCCAGGCTTTCGCGGGCTTCCTCGACTTGCTCTAGGATCGACTCGTGGCTGAGACCGGTTGTGTCCCGGGTTTCAATTCGGGTCGTGCCGGAGTTGTCAACGATTTCGGGAGCGGCTTCGCTGAACTTTCCAAGGACAATGATGGCTGAAGCCGCCTCGTTCTCTCTCGGCGATGCGTTTTCTGACACCCGGCGCACACTGTATCCCTGGTCCAGGAGGTTGGCCATCAGCGCGAGGCGGTCACTTGGATCGGTTAGGGCGGTTCCAGTTCCCTCGTAGAGAATGACTTGAATGGGGCTTTTACTGTCCTTCATTCGTCGATTAAGGCTTTGACAATCGTTTCGGCGGTGTCCTCTCTCATATTGAGAACTTCAACAGAACCGCCATCGGGAAAGGGGATTCCGGCCTGGTGAAAGAGCCACTTCACGGCCCGTGGGTGGCAGGCGGCAATCTTTACGTTTTCGTCGCCTTCGAGGAGTTCTCCGAGTCGATCATCCCGGCGGGCTGACATTTCACACAGGTCGGAAACGCACTCAAAGTCGCGACCGGAGGAGCACAGCCTTTCCAGCACCTCTTCCTTGGTTTTTGCAGGAACGACTTGGGAGAAAGCACAGCGGCAGTAGAGAATTCTATTAGAGGAGTCGCTCACGGGTGGAGAGGTGGAGGGTATGATCACCACGAATGATTCGTTTCTTTCGACGGGGTTTCAATCTCAAACTGATCTGATTAGGGACGCAAGAGCGCCTGAAATAGCTGGGTTTGAGCCGAAAATTGAGTTTCCAACTCATTGAATACCGTTAACTTAGGGAATCGTGATTGTCCTCCGTACCAGATTAAAATTTCCCGTCGGTCTTCCGGCAATCATGATCGGGCTCGCTTTCGCTGTCTCATTGAGGGCTGAGGAATCGGTGAAGCAGTCATTCGACAGCATCCCTGACCAGTTTTTTCAAATCCAGGACTCGTTCGGGTTTTTCTGGAAGGCAGCCCCTAACGGTGCACTAACCTCGGGCGAGACACAATACCTGCAGTCGGGATTGAAATTGCTGGTCGATGGAGTGGCGTTTACCCCCACGAGTGGTTCTCAAATCGTGCCGGGAGAGGGCTCGGATGAAGCTTCGCTGTCGCTTGAGGAGGAAAGAGAGGGCGTCGAAATTGTGCGTGATCTCTGGTTTGACAAGGAGCGTGGGGGAATTCGGGTGATCGATCAAATTAAGAACACTTCCGGTGCTGCCATATCTATGAGAGTGCAACTTCGGACGACTTATCCTTTTGGCTGGAAGTCTCTCCATGGAAGCGATGGGATTCAGTTGAATGCCGAACCGGTGTTGAGCCTGGCCAAGAGCGATGGCGGCCTTTCTGTGCGTTTTGGTCCATCGGAGGGCAGGCCAGATACCTTGATCCTGACTTCTGATGGTGGAGTTGCCAGCCAACCAATCATTGAGGCTTCGGCGAACCGGCGGGAATTGACATTGACCTATGAGCTGCCGTTGCAGCCCGGGGAAACTGGCGCCCTGCTTCATTTGGTATTGCAGCGTTCTCTGGCGGAAACGGCGGAGACAGCGGCGGCATTCTCCGATTTCTGGCAACGTGGGAAGCTGATCCGTCCGGGAGTGCCGGCAAGTCTTGCCAGTGAGTTTGTGAATTTCAGTGCGGATGCGTTTCCGTCAGAGGCGGTGGCACCATCTCGATTAAGATCACTTATCGCACTCAATGAGTTAATCGATCGGGTGGGGATTCACCGAAGAAGTGAGGAACTGCTATGGATCAGCACAGTTAACCAGGTTGCCGGCTCGGTAGATGTCACCGGCAACATTCAATTTGAAGCCGGGCATTTGGGTAGTCAGGAAGTCGCGCTGGCAAATGTCGCAGCCATCAAAGGAGGGGGCGGCTTTGGCAGATCGCAGATGGTCTATCTCCGCAACGGCGCTGTTCTGTCTGGTGTGGGTGGTGAAACGCGGTTACTTCTCTCCCTCGGCGAAGGTGAAGCGCAGGAAATAGACTTGAAGCTTTTGAATCTTCTGCTTTTCAGAATAAGTATGTCCGACGGCGCACCACCGGAGAATGCGGAGGTGTTTGTTGAATTGCGAGACGGTTCTGTGTTTGCCCTGTCAGGGGCGGAGGGTTTGTATTTAAGCGGCAACACAGCTTGGGGTGAATTGGAGATCCCCCTGTCAGAGATTGTGGAGGTCGGCTACGAAGTGAAACCCAGCGCGCAGATGGGTATACGGCTTAAGAACGGATCCCGACTTTCCGTATTTTTGCGAGACAGGCCGTTGCCTCTGACCCTGTCATCAGGAGAGAATGTGGAGGTTTCATCGCTGAGTCTGCGACGCCTGTGGACCGCCAATGCAGAGATTTTTAAG
Source organism: Verrucomicrobiota bacterium (assembly GCA_002862135.1). GTDB lineage: Bacteria > Verrucomicrobiota > Verrucomicrobiia > Verrucomicrobiales > DEV007 > Arctic95D-9. The sequence goes on from PKCI01000129.1 coordinate 21,633, forward strand.
GGGAGCGAGAATTCATCGGAATGGATTGAACTGTCGGAAGTAACGGGGGATATCCCTGATTCTGCGTTTCTCCTGGTCGGTAACAACGTGGTAGCGGGAACCTTCAGGGACAGTTCTGTTAATTTGAGCGTTGAGGGTTCATTGATGCGGCTACCAGTTGAGCAGATTGTCAGAATGAGGCGGTCGATTGCTGAAGGCGGTGAGATGGGGGCTGAGTTTATAGTTGAGCTCGCGAATGGCGACGCAGTAGTCGGCGAAGTGACAAGTGGTTTCGTGGAGCTTGAGGCAAGCGAAGTGGACAGAGTTCCTGTCCATCATTTGTTGGATTTCCAAAGGAAGGCTGCGCAATCGGATTGATGAGATCACGCTCTGACATATTTTTTAAGCCTGTGACTCGACTTCTCTTTGGGGGTGCTTTGGTTTTTGCTGCGTTCCCCTTGCTCGCCCAGGAACCCACTGCCCCGGAAAGCAGGGACGCCCTGGTTCCGGCTTCGATGGGAGTGAGGACCGACAAGGCTGGAAACTCGTGGGATATCGCTGCAGACGGATCGATCGGACGGGTGGGAAGCAACATGGTGAACCATGGTCTTGCCCTGGAGATCAATGGGCAGGAGTTGGTGCCTTTTCAGCCGTTGATGACCCCGGATGGAGCCGAGGTCGTCGTTTTCGGACAAGCGTTGGCTGATCTGCCCGGTGTCGAGGTGCAGCGTCGTGTGCGGTTGTTAGGTGATGCTGGAGTCTTGCGTTACGTGGAGTTCTTCTATAACGGCTCTTCGCGGGAGGTGGTGTTGGATGTGTTCCTCAAAACAAACTTTTCAGGCAACTACCAGACTTTCATTTCAAATCGAGGCAGGACCGAGCCGGTGATCCTCGATGCCAGTGAAACCGGGATAGTAGTGAGCCCGGGGCCGGGACAGGCAAACCGTGCATTCTTATTCAGCCTGGCTGGAAAGGGGAATCCGGTTCGTCCGGGTATATCGTCTCAGAATCGCTTTGGATTGACGTTTCAATATCGCCTTCGTTTGGAGTCAGGTGAATCGGCCTCGCTTCTGCACGGCGTAGCGCAAGTGCCCATCCCGCAGAACTTTGACAGACAGAGCCTGCTGAGCCTTTTTGAGCCCGTTTCTCTCGACGCGCTTACCGGGCAGGCTTCGGGTGAAGAGTGGTATGATTTTCTCGTGAACGTTGGCGGAAGTGTCGAACAAGATCGCGAAGCCTGGGGCGGTGTAGAAGGGCTTGACGTTGAGCGCGGCTTGCGGGATATCCTCGCGATCGGAGAGAAGACTCGTCTCGTTGGCACTGCCGAGGGCAGAGAGATTTCGGCTAACGGCCCTTACGGTGAGGTCAGTGTGCCGCTTTCATCGGTGGCGGCGATTGTCGGCAAGCAGGGGGCGCTTTCCGGCTTGCCCCGGATCTTTCTCAGGGACGGGCAGATTTTTTCTGGCGACATCGCTCTTTCCGGGCTGAGTTTCACGCAGGCGGGCGGAGGAAGGGTTGATATCCAGGTTGATTCGCTGGATCGGCTCGTCATGGGGAATGCAGAAGCTGATGTCGACTGGCGGAAGAGTGGACTGGCTATGATTGAAACGTTTTCGGGTGACCGGTTGCGAGTGGCCGATTCCAGCGCGCTCAAATTGACCGGAGTGACTCCGTGGGGAGAACTCCCGGTATCGCTCGACGATCTCACGTGGCTTGGTCCTGCGGGCGAAAATAGCGCGGGTCACTTGGTGGAGTTACTCGACGGGACTCGATGTCGGGTGTTTCTTGGCGGAAGCGAAGTGCCGTTCGAATCGGAATTGCTCGGGAATGTCGTTTTGAATCCACGCGATTTAAGGGAAGTCACGACCCTCAATGATCGGAAACAGCCCAGCCGTATGCTTGACGCCGGTATGAAAGCAGTCGCAAGGATCGGGGGCGGGCAGGTAATCGTGGGAGACATTGGCAACACGACACTACCAATTATCAGCGACGGCGTTTTGATCGAGACGGATACCTCCAAGATTCGCCAGATTAAGAAGGTGGAAGGCCCTGCGATTGGTGCAGGCGGAATGCCTGAGAGAGTCCCTGCCTTTGAGATTCTGCGATGGGATGGTGGTATTGTGAGGGGGTTTGTTAGGCTGGATGAGCTTTCAATGGAGGTGTCAGGGCGGAACTGGAAGATTCCTTTGGAGGATATCGAGCGCATAGAAACGCCATGGCCACTACCAGATAAAGAGTCACTGAAAGCGATCAAGAATCTGATTTCCCTTCTAGGGGCTCGGGAGTGGTTGGTCAGGGAGAAGGCTACGAGGGAACTGGGCGCATTAGGTCACCTTGCGCGCCCGGTGTTGCAACGGGAACTTACCGTGGCTTCTGATCCAGAGGT
>PKCI01000022.1 GCA_002862135.1 Verrucomicrobiota bacterium
TCTTGTGCCCGCTGGGCCCGAGGTAATTCTGGCGGTGGTGGGTGACCACACCGTTATGAATCACAGTGACATAGGCCTGCTTGAGCAGGTTTCCTTCGGCATCCCATTTGGGCGCTTCAAAAATTATGTCGTAGGTCTGCCACTCACCGGGAGGGCGGCAAGCATTCACGAGAGGTGGCTTGTAACCATATATAGCGGAAGCCTGTCCGTCGGCGTAAGACTTGTTATTGTAGGAGTCGAGCACCTGGACCTCATATCCTCCGAGAAAAAAGACACCGCTATTGCCACGGCCCTGGGACTGCTCGACAACTTCAGCTGGTGACGCCCACTCAATGTGGAGTTGAACGTCGCCAAATTCGCGCTTGGTGCGCATATAGCCGCCGACTCCCTGACCTTTGGGAGGGACTTCGATGCAGCCGTCCTTCACGATCCAGTCGGCAGGAGCATTGTCTTTCGCCATGCTCCACTCATCGAGGTTGGTGCCGTCGAAAAGAACGATGGCATCGGAGGGGGCACTGAAAGCAAATTCTCCGGGAGTGACGACCTCGGGTCGGGGGCGGTTGTCATCGTGGACTCGCCATTTGCCTCCGGGAAGAAAAGGCGTGTCGGTGTAGCCAGTGGGATATTTCTTCTTGGCGGGGGTTTTAGTCCTGCCGGTTGCTATGGACTTCTCTTTCTTGTCCTGGGCGTCGATAGGGAGGCTGAAGAGCAGGGATAGGCCTAACACAAGCGGGATAGTGACTCTCATAGTGACGGAAGAATGCCACGAATGGCATGGGGTGACAATGGCAGAATGAGGCACTTCTTTACCTGCAATCGCCCCACCTAATGATACATGTCGCGGCAAAGAAAAACCCGGCTCGGCCAATCGAACCGGGTTTTTGAAAGCTATCTGGCGATTCGAATTTGCCGGGGCAGGAGCTAGACTTGGCCAGCGATTGACTTTCCAGTTGAGAGCAGATCATCGCAGGCGATGCCGATACGGGCAGCCATGCCTTCTTCTGCGGCCTTGAGATAGGCGCGCGGGTCGTAGGCCTTCTTGTTGCCGATTTCGCCATCGATCTTGAGAACACCGTCGTAATTTTGGAACATGTGAGAAGCGATCGGGCGGGTGAAGGCGTATTGAGTGTCAGTATCGACGTTCATTTTGACCACACCGTAGTCGAGGGTCTCACGAATCTCATCGAGGGTAGAACCGGAACCTCCGTGGAAAACGAGATCAAACTCTGCATCAGCACCGTATTTGCCAGTGACGGCTTCTTGACCCTTCTTGAGGATCTCAGGGCGGAGCTTGACCGCACCGGGTTTGTAGTGGCCGTGAACGTTTCCGAAGGTAGCCGCAAAGGTGAAGCGACCCAGCGGGTGGAGTGCTTCGTAAACCGCCATCATGTCTTCGGGAGTCGTGTAAAGGTCCTCGTCCGGAGTGTCTTCACTACCGGCAGCACCTTCTTCCTCACCACCAACGACGCCGGCTTCTACCTCGAGGACGATTTCGTTCTCAGCGCACTTGGCGAGGTATTTCTTGGAGATCTCGAGGTTGTCCTCGAGAGCAAGTTCAGAGGCGTCGAGCATATGGTTTTGGAAAAGATTGTTCTCGCCGCGGGCACGACGCTGAGCGGTAGCCTCGATCAGAGGATCGAGGAAATCGGGAGCCACGTGAGGACGGCAGTGATCTGTGTTCAGGGCCACGAGAACGTCATACTGCTCAGCAAGACGATGGGTAAGCTCAGCGAGGGCGACAGTGCCGAGGACGGTGTTCTTGTGGTTGAGACCGGAGGCGAACTGTCCGGCTCCGGTTGAGAACTGGATGATACCGTCGGACTTCATATCTGCGAAAGCTTTCAGCGCTGCGTTAATGGTAACGAGGCTGGAGCAGTTGATCGCAGGGTAGGCATAGCCGCCTTCCTGAGCGGCATCCAACAGGGCTTCGAACTGTTTCGGAGTTGCTACTGGCATAGTGCCGGACCCTTAATCGCTCTGTCATATATTTTCAAGCTCCGAATTTGTTGGATTTTGCAATCTGGGGGCAGGGTCTCGCCGTATCTTTTTTTGGAATTGTAAAAATCCGTGAAGGCCATACGCTGCGTCAGACCCTGATTCATGTCGGAATCCATCTTCACTCGCGAAGGCTACATCCGTCCCGCAGTACTTGTGGCGGCGTATCGGGGCGGAATGTTCCCCATGGCAATGGACAATAGGGGAGAAATTGGCTGGTTTTCACCGGATCCGAGAGGGGTAATTCCGCTGGAGGAATTTCACATCCCTCACGGGCTCAAGCGAATACTCAAAAAAGATCCCTTTGAAATTCGGATCGATACGGCCTTCGGTGAAGTGATCAGAGGCTGCGCGGATCGCAAGACGACCTGGATCAGCGAGGAGATTGGGAACAGCTATGAGAAGCTTTTCGAGTTGGGCTACGCACATTCCGTCGAAACTTGGAAGGGTGGGGAGCTTGTTGGCGGTCTTTACGGCGTTGCCATCAGAGGGGCTTTTTTTGGCGAATCAATGTTCAGTCGAAAGCCGGACGCGTCCAAGGTTGCTCTAGTGAAGCTGGTCGAAAGGCTTCGTGAAAAACAATTCCAACTGCTTGATACGCAATGGTCTACTGAACATTTAGCGAGTTTTGGGTGTAAGGAGATTCCACGACATGAGTATCTAAAGCAGCTGGACCAGGCTTTGTTGGTGAACACCTCATTTGCCGGCGACTAAACTTGCTGAAATCAGCCGCCAGCGACCATGCGGATCACCTCGACTGTGTCGCCATCCGTTATCTGCCGGGATTCAAATTCCCGGACGAGGACCGCCTCACCATTGAGTTCGACCAAGACAGGGGCCTTTCCAATTTCAAGACGGGAAACAAAATCGCTGATAGTAACGCCCTCCGTGGGGGCATCGACTTCGAAGAATTTTCCGTTGAGTGTGACAGTCATGCGTGTGTGGTCATTTCCGGCAAGCCTGAATTTTCATGCGATTGGGGAAAGACGTCGGTCGCGGCGAGGATAGAAGGATCCCAGTCCTTCCAGACCGGTTCGAGGCCGATTTGGCAAAGGTGAGCCGCCACCTCGGAGGCGGAGCGGTCGTCAGCGATGTCGAACTGGCCCGTGGCAGGTGTTTCGCCTGAGCTTGCGTTGCACGGCGTCGGAGCTGCTTCGTCTCCGATTTCTACTCTTCTCCCGCGGACCGTGAGATGGACATCGTCAGCGCCTTCTCCGGTGTAACCGCCGGGCTCAGTGTGACTTCCAGCGCTGATGCTCGTGACGCCGAGCGGGAACAGGGCATCCCGAAGGTGCCGCGCTTCCCGCGTGCTCAGCACAATCCCCACCTGGGGAAAGCAAACCCGGAGGGCACAGAGAGACTGGACAAACTCAGCGTCGCTGAAAGGAAACTCGGGCTGGAAATTGCCTGCAGCAGGCCTAAGCCGGGGCAAGCTGATAGTAAATGATGATTTCCAACAAGTCCTGTACAGGTATTCCAGGTGAGCGGCCAGTCGAAGAAGCTCATAGCGCCAGTCAGCCAGTCCCATCAGCGCTCCAATGCCGATGCGGCGGAAGCCGCCTTCGTAGCCTCGCTCGGGACATTCAAGGCGCCAGTCGAAGTTCTTTTTTGGACCCGCGGTGTGAAAGTCGGCGTAGGCGCCACGGTGATAGGTTTCCTGGTAAACGACTAAGCCTTCGCAGCCGCTATCGACCATTCTCCGGTATTCTGGCGTTTCCATCGGTCCGACTTCGATTGCCAGTGTCGGGACTGTGTTGCGCAGAGCTTGAAGGCACTCCTCGAGGTAGCCGTCAGAGACAAAGCGTGGGTGTTCTCCGGCCACAAGTAGGATGTGGCGGAACCCCTGTCCGGCCAGGAATTCGGCTTCCTTGACGACTTGCTCCACGCTAAGGGTGGTCCGCAGGATTGGATTGTCACGGGAGAAACCGCAGTAGGAACAATTGTTGACGCATTCGTTCGAGAGGTAAATCGGAGCAAACAACCGCATCGTTCGTCCGAATTGAGCACGCGTGGTCTGCACCGACGTGGCCGCGAGGCTTTCGAGCTCGGATGGAGACATAGGTCTCAGAAGGTGCTGAAACCGGCTCAGGTTAGCCGAAAGAGGGGCTCCTGAGTCTAGTGCGTTGAGGTGTTCGACGAACGACATGCGTTGTCATCATAGTCGGTTGAGACAGCTCGGCAATACCGCGTCTGATGGAAATATGGCCAAATACGGGAGTAGTTTGGAAAGTTGAGAAAAAAACCGTTGCCAAATCTGATAACCGCCGGTAATAACTCGCTCAACGGAATTTATATTATTTCAAATGGCTGACGCACAAATCGAAGAAAAAGTTAAGAACATTATCGTTGAACAACTCGGTGTTAGCGAGGACCAGGTGAAGCCCGAAGCTAAATTCATCGAAGACCTTGGCGCTGATTCCCTCGACACGGTTGAGCTTGTGATGGCCTTTGAAGAGGAATTCGACATCAATGTTCCCGACGAAGATGCTGAGAAGCTGACGAGCGTGGGTGAAGTGATCTCTTACATCGACGAGCAGTCCTAATAGGCTCACCGAAATTCGAACACAGATTTTTGAATGCGTCCTGAATGAGGGCGCATTTTTTTTGCCCACGCCATAAGCGGGAGAGCCACCATTTGGGACTATTAAGCGGTTGCAATCGAGGATATCAGTAGATTTCAGCCGAATCCGATCGTAATCTACACTGATTACTTCCCATGTCTCTTTCCTTTGATGACATCGCCTACGCCATGGAAACCACTGCGGTCGTCCATGAGCCGGATCGTCGCATTGATACTTTCGGAACGACGAATTTCGAGTTCGCCCTGCTGACAGAGCCAATGGACGAGGTGGGACGCGTCCGAATTCGCGAGGGTCGTGTTGAAGCCGAACGCCCCAGGATTCTACGTCCGGGGGGCTATGAAGACTTAATGTTTGAAGGCTTCGGCGAGCAGGCTGAGGTATTCGCAGAATGGTTTCGCCAGCATGGCAATGTGAACCTTGTGAAATATGGTTTCAACTTTGCCAAGCGCGGGTTCTCAGAGAGTATTGCCAGTGAGCCGCTCGAGGCCGTTCGTGACCGGATTGTTCGCGAAATTGAATCCTCGGGAAATCCTTCCCGTGCCGTGATTCTCGGGGTCGACGATACTTGGGAAATTTCACTGATCAAATTCACGATGGAAATGATCGGAAACTCTCTAGAAATGAATGCCTTCGATTTTAAGCGTCGCGGAATGCTCTAGGCGGGCTCCTCGATCCCTACCATGGCTCATCTCAAGTTTCTGTTGGCGTTTTGTGCGTTGCCGATTTGCGCATCAGGAGTGGCTGGTGGCTACTACTACTGGACGAAATATGCCAAGCCAGAGATCTCTGTGACTCGTCAGATTACAGGAGAAGGGGCGGCAAAGCGACAGAAGCCCGACCTCGGGAAACGCCATTTCGATGCTGCGATGGCTCTGCTTACGGAGGGGGAACTCGTTTCGGGCAGAGACCGTCTCCTCTATCTAATACGGTATTACCCGGAGTCTAAGACCTTTTCTGATGCCAAACGCGTTGCCGGCGAAGTGAATCTGGATCTGCTTATTTCCCCAATTCCACGCCCGGAGAAGACGCGGCACGTCGTGAAAAGAGGGGAAGCACTCATTACCATCGCACGGCGCAGCAATACTACGATCGATTACATCATGCGGGCAAACGGCAAGACGACCGTCCTGATCTACCCCAATGAGGAGCTGATTGTCTATCCGCTGAATTACCGGGTCGAAATCAGCTTCGAAGCCGGGACACTGACGGTTTTCGACGGAAAGAATTTCTTTAAGGAATACAAGATTGTGAACGTGAATCTCCCGCCGGAAGTCGCCGGGACGGTTGTCACTACGATCAGCGAAAAGGTTGCGTGGGACGTGGATCGGCCGGTGAGTTTCACTGATGCCAATTACTTGAACTGCAGCAAATGGATCCGAACTGGCAAGATAGGGCTGTGTATCCGCGAATATTCCCTGGAAAGGACTAGCGCCGGGGCAGCTCCCTTAGGCGTCATGGTTGAAAAATCCGATATGGAGGAGCTTTTTACGATCCTTCGCGTCGGAATTGAAGTGAAGCTGGTCAATTGACCTAAGCCATACTACTGCTAAAATCTCTAGAAATGATGATCACCGAGCCTCTCGAGTTTGAAAAACCGATCGTAAACCTCGAACGCCAGCTTGCTGAGCTGCGTGACCGGGCTGCCGATAGCGATATCGACATGTCCAGCGAAATGAAGCGTATCGAAGACAAGCTAACGAAGACCAAGACGGACATTTACCGGAATCTGTCGTCCTGGCAGAGGGTTCAGATTGCACGGCACACCCAGCGCCCTTACATGTTGGACTATGTTGAGCACTCTTTTGACGACTTTCTCGAACTCCACGGCGACCGTCATATTGGTGATGATGAAGCAATGCCGGGTGGATTTGCCTACCTTGAAGGTCGCCGGGTCGTGGTGATCGGCCACCAGAAGGGCCGTGATACCAAGGAGAACCTCCGGCGCAACTTTGGTAGTGCTCATCCCGAGGGCTACCGCAAGGCGCTGCGTCTCATGCGAATGGCCGAGAAGTTTCAAGTTCCTATCGTTACCCTGATTGATACCCCCGGAGCTTATCCCGGGATTGGCGCCGAGGAGCGCAACATAGCGGAAGCCATCGCTTTCAACCTCCGTGAGATGATGACTCTGACTGTGCCGATTATCGCTGTCGTGATCGGGGAGGGTGGATCTGGCGGAGCTCTTGGAATTGGAATCGCCGACCGCGTCCTCATGATGGAGAACGCCTACTACTCGGTAATCAGCCCTGAAGGCTGCGCTGCCATCCTGTGGAAGGATCGCAAGTATGCCACTGAGGCTGCTCAGGCCCTAAAGCTCAGCGCCAACGACCTGCTCGATCTGGAGATCATTGATGAGGTGATTCCGGAGCCGATGGGGGGAGCCCACCATGACCACGTTGGTTCCGCCAACAACCTCAAGGCGACGGTGAATAGGCACCTCCTTGAACTGGAGAGTGTTCCAATTGGCAACTTACTCGAGAAGCGTTACCAGAAATTTCGAAAATTCGGTGAAGTCAAGGATCGTGGCCGGAAGTAATTTCGTAAATCCTTTTGGACTTCCGACCGCCGAGTTACTATGGACTTGAAAATGCGGCATCCTGAATCATTTTCGACATCATGAACTCCCTTACTCTTGGTTTTGTTTACGTTTGCGGCTTCAGTTGGCTTCTTTGTGAGGTATGCGTCAGCGCCAGTAATGGTTTATGGATGCCAATAGGGTTGTTTGTCGTTTTCTTCACTGTGATGTTCTCGGTTTTGGGTTGTATCAAGCTTTCCGATAAGGCCGTGAATGCTTCCGGTTCAATTTTTGCGATTCTGATAGGCGCCAGCATTGCGGCTTACGGTCTCGCTTCTTTTGGTGCAAGCGCCGTCGGCGCGATTCTCCGCCTCGCTGGCGGTGCTATGTTGATGGGTCTTGGTGGTATGGGTATGGCGATCCTGCTTAAGCAGAGCAAGAGTGAAGCCCACTGAGACGTTTAATCGAGAGCCTGTCGTGAGCTCGGAACCTATCACGATCGAAGGGCGATGGGCCGTGGAAGCGGCACTCGAGTCGCCCTTTTTTTGTGTCCACAAGGTGATATTGGAAAGAGGGCGGCACGCCGGGCTGCGGGATGCGGCAATTTCGGCGGATGTCCCTTTCGAGGAGGTATCGCGCGAAGTCATGGCGGAAGAGGCCGGGTTCGACTTTCACCGTGGAGTTTTGGCCTATGCCGCTCGGCCGGAGTCCCCCAGGTTTGACACCGGTGAAAGGGGACCGAAACGTCTTTTAGTAGCGGCCTCGCTGGCCGACGCTGGTAATCTTGGTACGGTCATCCGCACTGCTGTTGCGTTTGGAGTAGACGGCGTTCTCCTCGAAGTCGGGAAGGGAGCAGATGTATACTGCCGAAAAGCAATCCGGGCGTCCGCTACTGCGGTATTTCGGCTCCCCGTTTATCAGGTGGACGATCTTGCCATTGCCCTGGAGCGTTTTCGTGAGGCCGGAGGCTTCGTAGTGGGAACCAGTCTGAACGAAAGGGCAGCGGCATTGTCTTCGGTGAGGGCGGGAGAAAGAACCGCGGTCCTTCTCGGGGCAGAGAAGGACGGGCTTGGCGCGGAGTTGGAGTCAGCGTGTGATGAACTGGTCTACCTCCCAATGGCTGGGGGCATGGACTCGCTCAATGTCGCGGCGACGGCTTCGATTGTTCTTTACGAGCTGTTTGGGCGCGGTGATTGATCAGTTCCAGGCATGGCTGATGAGACGGATAAAGTTGCCATGGAAGATTCCAGCGATGTCCTGTTCAGAGTAGCCCCGGGATGATAGGAGTCCCTCCAGTTTCTGAAGATCAGCGATTGTATCGAGGTCACGGGGGGATTGTTCGCGACCGAAACCGCCGTCCAGGTCGCTGCCGATTCCGACATGGCGGGCGTTTCCGGCCAACTGGCAGATGTGGTCAATATGGTCGACAATGTGTTCCAGCGTCACTCCGGTAGATTCCGGTGTCGAGGTTCCGCGGATCCAACCCGGAACCATCATCCAGCCGTCGAAAACGCTCCCGATTACGGCGCCACGCTCAATCAGGAGGCGCAACTGATCATCGCTGAATTGACGTGGGTCGTCCACCAGAGACCGGCAATTGGAGTGGCTGGCCCAGATCGTCCCTTCGAAGAGGTCGAGTGCTTCATAAAAACAGCCATCGCTGAGGTGGGTGGCGTCGAGAATGAGCCCTAGCTCATCCATCTTGCGGATAAGGTCCCTGCCGTTCCCGGGAAGGCCGCCGACCTTGTCATGTCCGAGTGCATAGCGCCCGATTCCATAGTGGGCGGGGCCCAGGGCTCTCAAGCCCGATTCGTAGGAACGTTCCAGGTGATCCAGCGTGACAATGGAGTCGGCGCCCTCGAGGCTCGTAATGTAGCCAATGGGAGCCTTGGCTGCGGCCGCAGCGAGCGGATCCGACCACCGTTCTAGCTGACTTTCGAACTCCACGAGGTCGCGGACGGGTGTCATTTCACCCAGTTCGGTCATGGCCTCATAGTAGGCGACCTGGCCGCGGGTCATGGCCCAGGCCTGGGAAGGAGACTCCCAACTGGCAACAGGCCCAGCCGGTTTCATGCAACCCCCAATAAGCGTTGCGACGCACAGGCCGATCCCGCCTGAACGCATGGATTCGAAATTCACCGTGTTCTCACCGCGGCCTTTGAGGTCAGTCATGCCTCGTTCCAGCTCCCTGATCTGGTTGATCGGGAGAGTGAGATCACGGTTCCATTCGAGCGCATTCATGCTGAGATCAAGGTGAACGTCGAAGAGTAAATTCATGGATCAGGGCTGGTAATTATAAAAAACTCGGGCCAAACTTCGCATTCAAATCCAAATTTTGATATGAAGAGATTGGTCTGTTTCGGGGTCGGGGTAGCATTTTTGACAGCAGCTGGCAATGCGCAGGACAGCTCAGAGACAGCGTCCACCCCGCTGAGGCCCGGAGTTTATGCGATTCAGGGCAGCGCCGCCTATAATCAAACTCTTCGGGATGCCGAACAGCGTCGTCGCGTTGATGAAGCTCGCCAGACGAAAGCGATCAAGGATTCGATGCGGACCGTAAATCCCGCCGCCGTCAAATACACGACCGCCGAGCAGTTCCTCGCGGCAAACCGGCCGCCCATGCCGCCTGCGACAGATCCTGCAGAGCAGGAACGCATCCGGCGCGACAGCTACGTCCCGGATTTTCAGGCTCCGGCATCGGCTCCCCAGACGCGGGGTGGCTACACCGCTCCTCCTCCGCTGGATTACCCTCGCGTCGAAACCGATTTGCCCGAACGGCGCAATTTCTTCAGATGGCTGGGATCGCAAAACAACAGTAATCAGAGCCCCCGGGAAATCGAAAGGGGAATTCAAAGGGGGCAACAGAGTGTGCCTCGGAATACTACGGCGATTGAACAGGCTGCCCCTGTGAGCCAGTCGCCTGATCTTCCTGAAAGCAGTCCGAGCGGATTGCTTGGAAAGTTCTTTGGCGGTAAGGATGCCGCTGCACCTGCAGCTCCTCAGCCGTTCGAAGCTCCGGTAGAGGCGGCAGATCAGCTGCCGATGGATACGATAGCCTCGGTTTCATCAGGTCCGGCACCTATTTTCGTGAGTCCGGAAAATGCTTCCGGCACACTGATGACGGTGCGGCAGACCACCAGGGCAGAAGTGGGCGGCGTTCAAGTCGTGCTCTATGCAGGATCCAGAGTGACTCTGCTGAGCAAGAGCGGCAACACGGCGAACATTCAACTACCAGACGGCCGGAAGGGAACGACGGAACTGAACTCCCTGCAGTAATCGGTCTCAAACGCTGATCCGTCGGCGACGGGCTTCAATTGACCAGGTCTCGCCGGTGATCTCACCATTGCGAACAATCCAAGCTTCATCATAGAGCGCGACGGTCGGACACACGTGCCACGGGACGCCAATGAGTTCGGTCCCAACCGTAAGTGAGTCGGTGTCTGCCACCTCAACCACAAGGTGCTCTTCGTTTTGCGAGCGAAAAACGAGCTCGGAGTGATTGGGGAATCGGACACGGTTGTCGATGGGATTCTCGGATGAAACTGCCTTGTGACCGAGATCGAGGCAGGCGAGAGTGTCAGAAGGGCGGCTGACGACTCTGGTGAAAAGAAACGCGGCGGGCTCGAAATCGAGATCAGTGAAGGCTTCGGCGTAGCCGGCATCCCAAAGGACAGTGGTTCCAGGAGAGCATTGCCACGGAATTCCGGACGACATGGCAGACGCTGAATGCATCATAAAGGTGGGGGATCCGCCGGAGACGAGCGCCGCGACTTCAATACCTGCGGCAGCGAAGCTCGTGAGACAGGTCTCAAACTCTTTCATAGCGGCTGTGAAGGCCCGGAGTCGATCAGTGACTTGAGGATCGTGAATGTGGCCATCGTAGGCGTGGAGGCCGGCGAAGGTCAGGTTGGAAGCATTCAGAATAGACCGTGACAGTTGAATGAGTTCAGGGCCGGGTCGAATACCAGTTCGCGACATGCCGCAGTTCACGTCGATAAAGACCTCTAGCGATTCTGGGCCGGAACTGAGTTCGTCAATGCCGCGTGCGCTGTCGACGACCGTGGCAAATTTCGTTCTCGGAAAAGCCCTGGCGAGTTGGTGAAGCCGAAGCGCGTTTTGGCCGATCAAAGGATAGGCGATGAGAATATCAGGAATGCCGCTGTCTGCTGCCAGTTCGGCTTCCGCGATGGTGGCGCATTTGACACTGCTGATTCCGAGACGCAGTTGCCACTCAAGGATCTCGCGGCACTTATGCGTCTTGATGTGAGGTCGCAGACGATTGGTGTCGCCTCCGACCTGGGCGATCATCTTATTGAGGTTGTTCTCGATGGCGTTGACATCAAAAATCAACGCTGGTGATGGGAGGTTCGCCAGGCTGGTTGGGGAGGTCATCAAGTCTCCCGATCAGTGTTTCAGCTCGATGATGATCTCGATCTCCACCGGAATGTTTCCCGGGAGCGAGTTGGTGCCCATGGCACTGCGAGCGCCGATACCGGCCTCTTCGCCAAAGACTTGGGCAAAAAGCTCGGAGAAGCCGTTGATGACGGCAGGCTGGTCGAAGAAATCGTCGGTGCAGTTGACTAGGGCCAGCGTTTTGACCACACGGGAGACCCGGTCAAGTGAGCCCAGTTCGTTTTTGAGCGTGGCGAGAAGATTCAGGCCGACTTGGCGAGCCGCACTCTGAGCTTCCTCAAGATTCATGTCAGCGCCGACCCGCCCGGTGATGATGGAGCCATCATCAAGAAAGGGGCCATGGCCGGAGAGGTAGGCGAGGTTCCCGGTTTGCACCATCAGTTTGTAGACTCCCATCTGACTCGGAGCGGGTGGGAGTTGGATGCCAAGTTCTTCAAGTCGGGCGTCTGCATTCATATTCGAAAGCTCTTACACTAAAACAAGACCGTCAGTCAATTCAGGCTTGTCCTCAAGGGCGTCCCAGGCAGAGGCAAAGCGTCCCGTCGTATCGCCGAAGAGAGGGGATACTTCGAAAGCCACTTTCGGAAGTCCCGTGTCGTCCGTCTCCACTTCGATTCCGGCAGCGATGGCCCAGCGGGCAAACTGCCGGAGTTGGTCTTCGCTTGAAGTGACGGCCGAATCGACTCCGTTGGCATTCTTCACTGGCGAGAAATCATCTTCGCGGGCGGTTTCGATAATTACCGGATTCGCTGCAAACGGAAGTGCGTCGAAGACGAACATCTCAAACTTGTAGGCGTTCGGCTCGGCTGGAGACTGCACGTTGCCGGTCGTATCGAGGTAGGAAACCTTCTTGTGAGCAAGATGGAAAGGAAGGCGAGCGCTTTCTTCGGCACCGCTTCCGAGACGATTCACGAAATCACGATTAAAAAGGTGAATCGCGATACTGCCCGCGCGGTAGAGCAGTTCACCGTTTTCGTCGGTAGCCCTAGCGAATTTATCGGGCAGATCGCTGTATTCGAGGACGAGAGCCTTGTCTCCCTCTTCGCAGAAGACACCGACTTTTTCTCCGGCGTAAGCTTTTGGCACCATCTTGCTGGAGAGCTCGGAACCGGTTTCGAGATGGAAGCCGATAAAGGAAGGGTCAATGCAGCGTATCAAGGGGTTATCGACCTGGAAATAGCTTATGATATCGATGCCATCGGCCTCCATTTGCCGGACGGCACCAGAACGAACCAGAGCGCGTAGGGAACCGCCGTGTCCGTCCGGGCTGAGCGCTATCTCACCTTTGTCAGCGAGCAGGATTTTCCCCTCGGCATCAACCGCGGGCATGAGCCCCTGGCTGAAGAAGTGAACGCGGTCAGAAGAAAGCCCGAAGTAATCGTTTGCCTCGAAGAAGGCCTCGCTTGCCTCGTGGTTGATCCGCGAGGTCATGATATACCACGGGATTGGGCGGCCAAAGATCTGCGATGACGCGAGGATCTTTTCCGCAAAGACCTGGAAAAGGGATTTCTTGAGAACCGGTGTTACGCCGAAGGTGCCCTTGGGTCCATCATATCCGAGGCGCGTTCCCTGGCCTCCTGCAACGGTAAATGCCGCGACACGGCCGGCGCGAAGTGCGGCTTCACCCTTGGCTTGGGCCTCAATCCATCGGGCCGGGTCGCCGCCCTCTTTATTTGGAAGAGGGATGTAGTTGGCCGGCTCGATGCCATCAGAAATCTTGGCGCTCTCGTGGTTGTTGCTCTGGATCAGCGTGACTGTGAGTTCGGCAATTTCGTCGAGATCGATCGCGGCAGCCTGTTCATCGAGTGAGGCTTTTTCGTCGTCGCTCAGGCTCTCGTAGAAGGCGAATACATGGCCCTGACCATTGGCCTCGAAGTGTCTTCTTACTTCGCTCATAGGGGGAATGGTTTGGTAGGGAACGAGAAATGGAAAGTGACGATACGGTGGCAATGGTGTGCTCAGCTGGCGCCTAGCTCTTTGGACCGGTCTGACGCTGCTTTGACAGCCCGTTTCACAATGGTTTCGAAATCGTCTGAGCGGAAAGACTCTAGCGCGGCGAAGGTAGTGCCGTTTGGGCTGGTCACGTTTCCGCGAAGCTGTGCGGGTTCGTCTCCGGTTTTAAGCACGAGCTCGGCGGCGCCCGAGACCGTATGGACGGCTAGGTCCCGGGCAATTTCGGGAGAGAGTCCCTGTTCGATTCCCCCGGCAATGAGGGCCTCAATCATCAGGAAAATGTAGGCAGGGCCGCTTCCGCTGACGGCAGTGACGGCATCGAGATCGGACTCTTCGACCCGGCAAGCGTAGCCGACGGCCTTAAGAAGGGATTCAGTCAAAGCGGCGTCTGCTTCATTTGCCGAGGAACCGAGGGCAAAAGCGGAAGCGCCGCGGGCAACGAGGGATGGAGTATTTGGCATCACGCGAATGACGCGGTGCTTCTGATTCACCCCGACTTCGATGGTATTAATCTGGATTCCGGCAGCGATAGAGATAAGCAGGCGGTCTTCGCTGTCGCCGATCTGCTCCAGCATTTCGGCAAACCCTTGGGGCTTCACGCAAAGAAGGACAACCTCAGAAGCATCGACAACCTCAGCATTAGAGCCGGCCGCGGAGACCCTGAGGGATTCGCTCATCCGCTGGGAGGCTTCCTGATAAGCATCGAAGACAGTGATGTCGTCGGGAGAACAGAGATTTGCTTTGAGAATTCCGCCCACTAGGGCGCTACCCATTTTGCCGCAGCCGATTACACCAAGTTTCATCGCCTAATTCCTTACAGAGGAATGCGAACGGAGCCAGCGGAAATGCTGACCAAGTTTTAGTCGGCGAGAGTGCCTTAGGCGGTGCATCTGGTCTTCCGCCAGGCTTCGAATTCATTGCCGGAAAGGCCTTTCTGAACGCATTGCAGGTAAAAAAAGTAGGCGAGTTTGGCCTTTGATGAGGATCAGTGGCTTGCCTAGCAGAACAGGAAATGAGCTTAAATGGTGCTAAAAGTTTCATAAAATATGTAGAATCGTTGCCGCGCCTCTCATGTGAAAGATGACTCTAACTCCCATTTGCCCTGTAACTGACTGAGGAAGAACCAAGAAATTCGTTGCGATGCGGAGCGCTGCGCTGAAAATGAAGCAAACTCATGTCCGCCCGCGAATTTCAACCCGAGCAACAGACCGCGATCAACGGTGCCGTATTTGTCGATGCCTATCGATGGATGTATCTGGCTAGAGCTTTCGAGGACAAGATTGGTTCGCTCTTTCGTGCCGGCAAGGTTGTCGGCGGAGTTTATCTTGGACGCGGTCAAGAAGCCTTCAGTGTTTCTCTTGGCATGCAACTGGAGAGAACCAGGGGCGATATTTTCGGTGCTCTCATTCGCGACCAGGGAGGTCGAATGGCCTACGGCGAAGATCTGATTGATTCAGCACGAACCTACCTGGGTTCCGTTGAGGGTCCGATGCACGGGCGGGATGGAAACATTCACCGGGGACGCCCCTCTGAAGGTATGCCTGCCATGATCAGTCACCTCGGCGCTTCCGTTTCCGTGGTGAATGGGATGCTCATCGGGAAGCGTTTCCATGGTGAATCCGAATTTGTCGGGGGAGTTACCGCCGGTGACGGAGCCACTTCAACGGGAGCCTTTCACGAAGGACTCAATCAGGCTGCCGTGGAAAATCTGCCGCTCGTCGTTGCAGTGGCGGACAATCAATTTGCCTATTCGACGCCTACGGATCGCCAATATGCCTGCGAAGATCTCGTCGATCGCGCTGTCGGTTACGGAGTGAAGGGATATTCTATCGACGGGACGAATCTTTCTGAATGTCTGACCACGTTTCGCACGGCCATTGATGAGGCGAGGGCGGGGAAAGGTCCTCAACTGGTGGTTGGAAAACTGCTGCGTCTTTCCGGGCACGGTGAGCACGACGATGCCAGCTATGTTCCCGACTCGGTCAGAGCTGGGCGCTACGGGCGGGATTGCATTGCGGTGGCCCGCGAACAGATCCTTTCCGAAGGTTGGGCGACTGAAAAGTTCCTGAGCGAATTGGAGCTCGAGGCTCAGCGTTCGGTCGAAGAGAGTGTTTCGCAGGCTCAGGGTGAAGATACTCCCGATCCTTCCCGTGACGATTGGAAAGCGATGGCGACCGCTTCCTTGATTGAGGGTGACCAGTAATTCCAGTCGTGCCTTACTACCTTTCATTGCCCCTGGCCGCTGCGGTCATCTATTCCCTCGGCTCTATCGTGATCAAGCGGGCCCTGAAGGAGGGGATCACCATGGATCAGTCCTTTCATCTGACGAACCTTGTCGTCGGGTTAGTTTTCCTGCCGCTGCTCTTCTTCGAAAAGTCTGCGGTGAATTGGTCCGAAGTCTGGCGGCCGCTCGTCATGGGTGGTATGTTCTTCACCGGGAACTGGCTGACGTTCGTCGCGATCAAGCGGGGTGATGTTTCACTGGTGACCCCGATCATGGGAACAAAGGTCGTTTTTGTTGCAATCGGGCTGGTCTTTTTGACGGAGCGCTCTCCGAGTTCGGCCCTCTGGCTGGCAGCTATCTTGACGCCGGTTGGAATCCTTGTCATGAGCGTGGCAGATTTCAGAAACGGACACCACTTTCTATTTACCATTGTTGTGACCCTCGCCAGTGCCGCAGTATTTGGAGTTTGCGACGTGCTGGTCAACTGGTGGGCAGAGGACTTTGGAGCCATGACCTTTCTGGTGGTCGGATCAATCACTGTCAGTTTTCTATCCTTCATCATGTGGCTGCTTCAGGGGCGGCCTTCGATGAAGTTTGAAAAGTCACAGCGCAATTGGGTGTGGGGTGGAGCGGGTTTGATTGGTCTGCAGGCTATCGCTATTGGAGTGGCGCTCGGATTTTTTGACGACGCTACCGGGGTGAATGTGGTCTATGCTTCGCGGGGTTTGTGGGTCATTCTGCTCGTGGTTGTGTTTGGCTCAAAACTGGGAAACAGTGAGCACCGTAAGCACGGTGGCGCCTTTCTCTGGAGGGTAACTGGCACTGTCATTCTAACCGTTGCGATCGTGATTGCTGTGATCGACCGTGCCAATGCCATAACTTTGACCTGAAGATGAGTGATTCCGACATACTCTCGACTGTAGGAATGATTGCCGGAAATGGGATTTATCCGGAAACGTTTGCCCGAGCCGCTCGTGCGGCAGGGGTCGCGAAAATCGTGGTTGCTGCATTCCATGACGAGACCGAACCCCACGTCAAAGAACTGGTTGATGCCGTGGATTGGTTTCGTGTCGGTCAGCTCGGGAAGATGATTAAGTTCTTCAAAGAGCAGGGCGTTGAGAAGGCTGTCATGGTGGGTCAGATTGCTCCAAAGAATCTTTTCGATCTGCGTCCGGACTTGAGGACGCTAAAGATGCTGGGACGGGTCAAAGAGCGAAATGCCGAGAGCCTTTTTGGCGCCATCGGGGAAGAACTCGCCAAGGACGGTATCGAATTGATTTCCGCTACGACCTACCTCGATGACCTCTTGCCCGAGCCCGGGCACGTTTGTGGCCCCGAGCTTTCTGAACGGCAGGAAGAGGATGCAGCTTTCGGTTTCCGTATCGCCAAGGAAACGAGTCGGCTCGACATTGGCCAGACCGTGGTCGTCAAGAAAGGTACGGTTCTGGCGGTAGAGGCTTTCGAAGGAACCAATGAAGCGATCAAGCGTGGAGGCAACCTCGGTAAAGGTGAGGCGATGATGGTGAAAGTATCGAAGCCGAATCAGGACTTCAGATTTGATGTCCCGGTAGTTGGTCCTGCGACCATTGAAATCGCCACTGAAGCCGGTGTGAATGCCATCATTGTCGAGGCCGACTGCACCCTGTTGCTGGGCAAAGAGGAAGTGGTTCGACTGTGCGATCAGCATGGTGTGACAGTTATGGCGCGGTCACTTGACGGCGCAGAGTGAGATTTCGATGAATGGGGGTTGCCGAGCGACTGAGATGCTGCCATAGCATGGGACTATGAGCGTCAAAACAGGTGTCATCGGAGTCGGGGCCATTGGAAGAAACCACGCGAGGATCTATGCGGAGCTGGAATCATCCAATCTCGTCGGTATATATGACGCCAATACTGAGCATGCTGCTTCTGTTGCTTCAGAGTTCGGGACGAGGGCATTCGCAAGCCTCGATGAGCTGGTCAAGGAGATTGATGCGGCTTCAGTTTCCACGCCGACGGTGACTCACCGCGATATTGCGGCCCAGCTCTTGAATGCCGGCAAGCATGTCCTTGTCGAAAAGCCGATTTCAGATTCGGTCGACGATGCCAAGGCGATCATCGACCTTGCCCACGACAAGGGCCTGATTCTCCAGGTAGGTCACATTGAGCGGTTCAACCCCGTGATGAGCCAGCTTGAGGAGCGTCTCGATCATCCAAAGTTTATCGAGTGCCATCGATTGTCTCCATTTCCCCAGCGCAGTCTTGATATAGGAGTGGTACTGGACTTGATGATTCACGATCTGGAAATTGTGCTTCACTTAGTAAACTCGCCGGTCGTTTCAGTCGATGCGGTGGGCATTCCGGTATTGACTCGTCGCGAAGACATTGCCAACGCCCGTATTCGATTTGAAAACGGCTGTGTGGCCAATATAACGGCCAGCCGAATCAGCCCGGAGCGGATGCGAAAGATCCGAGTGTTTCAGAGCGATGCTTATCTCTCGCTGGATTACCAGGATCAGAGTGGCTGGATCTATCGCAAAGACGGCATGGAGATTGGTCGTGAGCAAGTCGAGGTGGAGAAGGATGAACCGCTCAAGTGCGAGCTGGCGGCATTCGTGGAGTGTGCGGCCAAGGGAGAGACTCCGAAGGTAAGTGGGCAGCAGGGGGCCGACGCACTTGATGTGGCGCTCGAAATCACTCGGTTGATTGAGGCCGATAGTCAATAGGGCCAGGTGGGATACCTCGAAGCCGACGAAGTGGAGGCTCACGTGCCTACTTAACCCGCGAGCAGGTTAGTCGGCTGAGGCAGAACGCTTTTTGCGTGTGATTTCTTTGGGGTGCCTAGTTTGGTGGATTTAGCGGGGAAGGAAAATGATGCAAGTCCCCTGCGTGGGATGAGGAGGCTAATCAGCGGGCATCAGGGGTATGAGCGGCTCTCTCAGCCCTGACCGGCCCGCAACTAAAGTGCCAGCTATTCAGCAATGAATTTTCATTTTCGCATATATGAGAAAATTATTTAAGAATAATTTAAGTTTTGATTGCCTTAATGAAATATTTGCGATAAATTTTAAAAAGATTCACCAATCACGGTCCTATGAAGCGAAATTGTTTTACACCCTTCCTACTCTTTATCGTTGCCGTAATTTCACTGTGCAAAGCGGATGCTGGACAGCAGGTCAGAACTTTCCGTCCGCTTGAAATCAAACAGGTCGCTATCGCTCCGGGTTCAAATGCGGTCGCCGTGACGAAGCGCGGGTCAGAAGTAGAAAGGGCGATTTCAGAGGCATGGAAGCATTTCGATGCCCGCCAGTGGGAAGCGGCTAGGGAAGGCTTCCTCTTCGTTCTTGGTCAGGTCCCTCGCAATCGTCTCGCGGCTGAAGGGCTCGCTATGAGTCTTTATCGCTCCGGTGACTACAAGGGCGCTTTCGAACTCGCTAAACAGCTAAAGCGGATGGTTCCTTCCGTTCAGGAACTGGTTTCCGAAACCGTGGTCGCGGACGTCCACTACATGATACGCAATGGCGAATTTGCAGCAGCGAGCGAGCTCCTTGGAAACTTTCCTTCAGTGGATTCTGAGTATGGCAAGGCTCACGAACTACTGGGTAGCGCTTATGCAATCGCGCGGGCGCTTAAGGCTGCTGGAAATACTACTGCGGATCCGTCTGAGCCATCCTCCCAGGATCTTGCAAAAAACTGAGCGATTAAGAACATATTTTTGCTCTTACTAATCCGTTTGTGAGGCCTGTGAGAGGGAGCGGCCGGGCAGGCTACCCCTCTTTGTTTGCATCGCACTCCATTGCTCGATCGAATGAGACCGTCCTGATAAGTTGAAGGCCGGATTTACCATCGACCGTTTCAGTATCGTAAACCGCGACGGAAAGGTGGGGAAAGCAGAAGGGAAAGAAGATCGCCGAAATCTCCTCACTCCTGATTCTCGCCCTGCGCATCAATTAGGTTTGTAAGTCTTTAATTAACATAGACTGGAAGAAAACAGGCTAAATTGCAGACAGATTGCAGACAAAATATTTGTAGCATCCCTTACTCACCCATCAGCTTAGGATTGGCCTCGATTTCCTCACTGGGACCCTGACCTTTGGGGGCGGCCAGATTGTCTTCACGGGTGACGCCGCCCTGGGTGTAGAAATCGGGTTTCATGGGCATGGCATCCAAGATGGCTTGGAGCTCGTTTCGAACGGACTGCCGCTCCGGATTATCGGGAAGGACGCGTTGTTCGAGGGGGTCGGTGGACAGGTCGAACAGGCGGCCATTGTCATAGAGCTTGAATCGTTCGTTGCGGGCGAATCTGGCTCGAGGGAACTTTGGGTTGGCCATGGGGCTGGCTGGGTTCTTGTCCCAGTGACAGAATACCCAGTCGCGTTTCTCAGTTCTGTATACATCCGACCGATACGACTTTCCGGCGATTTGAGGAAGGAAGCTGCGCCCGTCCAGAGATAGGTGTTGGGGAAGGGGAACACCGCCTGCATGAATGATGGTCATGAGGAAGTCGGTGAAGTCCACCAAGTCGTTGCAGGCTTGACCCGTGACGCCGCTGCCCCGCCAGCTGGTGATAAGGGGGACGTGGGTTCCAGCGTTGGCAGTGCTGCCTTTGCCGCCGATAATCATTCCATCCTCGGTTTCAGTTCGGGTGCCGAGCTGGGTTCCATTGTCGCCCGTGAAGAGGATGAGGGTGTTGTCGCGCAGGCCCAGGGCTTCGAGTTGGTCGAGAATGCGTCCGACGAGCTTGTCGGCATATTCCACCATGTCCTTGAAGTAGACCTTGTTGCTTTTCAGCTTCTGAGCATTGCTCATCTGGTCGATCCCTTCGGAATCCGGGGTCGGGACCTTGGGTCCGTGGGTGAGGATCATCGGGTAGTAGATGAAGAAGGGCTGCGCTTGTTTACGTTCGATGTAGTCGACCAGAAAATCCGTGCAGATGTCCGGCCCATAATCCACGTAGCTCGTTTTAACCAGCTCCCCGTTGCGCAGGACGCAGGGGTTCCAGTAGCGCGAGGTCATATGGGGCCGATCGTCCTTGATGGCGTAATAGCGTTCCGATGGGCGCTTGGAGTTGTAGTAGTAATTGTTCTTTGTTCCGATGGGATGCTTTAGCTCGAAGCCTTTCAGGTCGAATCCATAGGCCCACATGCAGGTCTCGTCAAAGCCTGCCTTGGAGGCCGTGACCCCTTCGGTGCTCAGCTGCCATTTCCCGGCGGTGGCGGTGGCGTAGCCGGCCTCCTGCATGATATGCCCGAAGGTCGTTTCCGATTGGGGCAGGGTACCCCATTTCGTATAGTTCCGGTTGTTGTAGATCCCGGTCATGATCTGAACGCGGGACGGGGAGCAGATCGGCTGAGAATAGCAGTGGGTGAAGCGGACCCCTTCTTGGGCCATGCGATCAAGGTTGGGCGTGTTATAAGATACGCTGCCATTAACCCCGAGGCATTCGAAGCCCATGTCGTCGGTCATGATGAGGATGATGTTCGGCTTGTCCTGAGCTTGTCGAAGCGGTCTTTCGTCGGTCGAGAAAGCGGGGAGGGCAAGGATCCAGGCGATGGTTAGAAGGAAGTGTCGCATAGAGTTTGGAGAACGCGTGGGTCGGAATCCGACCAGAGTGCAGTCGAGGCGCGAAGCGATAAACTACTGAAAACGCTTTGGATTCGAGCGCCCAAGTTCGATAGAACAGAGAAGTGGGTATGTCAGGCGCCTTTCAAGGACTTGTGATATTCCTTCTTCCAGCGGGTGCGGTGGTTGAGGGTCCAGTCAACCAAGGCAGTTTCGAAGCCGACATCTTGGCCGGTTTCTTCGCTCTTAAGCCATTTATGACGATGGATCTCGTCGCGCTCTGCCAGGAATTCCTGATAAAGCGAGGAATTTGTCAGCAGAGGATCTGTAGCTTGATCTGACATTAAAACGGGGAACCTGCCTAGGATCAGTTTCGCTCGAATTTCTCAGATTTCAAGTCCACGAGTTTTTCCATGGTTCAGAGAGCTGGAACACTTCCGGGTAGACCGAATAGAGGCAGTTCGGTTGAATCCGAGACCGATTTCGTACGCTCATATGGCTCAGTGAGTGAAAGGAATTTCGTGATTGCTATTCAGGCGAGGAATGGGTTTTGCGGCGTGCCGAATCAGATAAAACTTTTTCCCGTGAGCCCTTCATGATCAGTGCCAAACCAACCTGACAAGGTTGCAGCAATGTCCGCGAAACTTTCGCGCAGATCAGGGCCCTTTGAAACGCCCGGAAGGTGTGCCATTAGCGGTACTCGTTCACGCGTATGGTCAGTGCCATACCAGGTAGGATCGTTCCCATGATCGGCCGTGATAATCACGAGGAGATCATCATTGAGTCGTGGAATCAAGGTGCCGAACCAATAATCGAATTCTCGGAGAGCATTGGCGTAGCCAACCGGATCGCGCCGATGCCCGTAAAGCATATCGAAGTCGACAAGGTTTGAGAATATCAGGCGGGGAGTTGATGGTTGTTTCGCCAGGAGTTTGTCTATCGTTGCACAGCCTTCGGCATTACTGCGGGTGGGATAAGACCGATTGATGCCGCTTCCGGCGAAGATGTTACTGATTTTGCCGATCCCAACGGTTTCAACGCCGCTGTCAGACAGGCGATTTAACACCGTTTCCGGTGGGGCCATAGAGAAGTCGTGGCGGTTTGCACTGCGAGTGAAGTTTCCGGGCGAGCCAAGAAAAGGACGAGCGATGACGCGCCCGATGCCTTCACGGTCAGCAATGGTCCGGCAGGCGCGACAGATTTTGTAGAGGGTTTCTAGGGGAATGACCTCTTCATGGGCGGCGATCTGAATTACGGAGTCGGCGCTGGTGTAGAGAATCGGCTTGGCGGTGCGGCAGTGCTCTTCTCCCAGTTCTTCGAGGATTGCCGTACCGGACCGGGTGTAGTTTCCAATAAAAGACACGCTTGCCATGCGTTCCATTTCCTCGACAAGAGAGTCGGGGAAATGCTCAAAGGTGGCAAAGGGTTCGAGAATTGGTGCGCCTGCAATTTCCCAGTGACCGGTGATGGTGTCCTTACCCGCTGATTTTTCGGTCAGGGCTCCACAGGAAAATGATGAGGAGCCGTGGAATGTTTCTCCTGCTGCTATTAGTTCGCAGGCTGCAAGGCCAGCTTCGTCTAAGTGGGGGAGGAAAAGGTCATCAACCGCCTCGCGAATATGCCCCACGGTATTGGCACCTTGATCGCCGAAATCGGCAGCGTCCGGGGCGTGCCCGATGCCGACCGAATCGAGAACGATGAGCAGGGCTTGTTTCACTTTTCGGAGAGGGTCAAATGCCGATGGGATGCCAGGCTGTCTTGGTCTCGGTGGTGTCAAGAATGCGATAGGGATCTTGCGCCACTTCTTCGAACCAGGCTTCGGCTGAGGGCAAGGAGTGATCGTGAACCCGCTTGAGATTGTCTGCGGCGCCGGACTGAAGGGTTTCAAAGATAGACTTTTCGCCGGACCCATCGACGATGGCATTCACATCCATGTGGCCGGCGAGCCATGGGGCCAATTCGCTGCGGACGCCGGTGAGAACATTAACGACTCCTCCGGGCAGGTCGGAGGTTGCCAGTGCCTCGGCTAAAGTAATGGCGGGGAGCGGAGCCGTCTCGGACGAAATGACGACTGCGGTGTTGCCGGAGAGAATGGCGGGTGCAATCAGGGAAACCATTCCGAGTAGGCCGGGGCTGTCTGGCGAGACGATTCCCACAACGCCGGTTGCTTCTGGGGAAGAGAAGTTGAAGTGAGAGCTCGCTACTGGATTCACCGCACTGAAAACCTGGGAGTATTTATCGGACCAGCCGGCAAAGTGAACCAGCCGGTCAATGGTAGCCTCGACCTCCCGATTGGCTGCGGCTTTTGTGGCCCCGAAGAGCGCGACAAGTTCTTCGACAAAGCTGTCGGAACGACTTTCAATCATTTCAGCGGCTCGATAGAGGATCTGTCCCTTGAGATACGGCGTTGATTTGCTCCAGCCTGGGAAAGCAGAGCGGGCAGCCACGACAGCGTCGCGCAGATCTTTGCGTGAGGCGTGGCAGTAGTGTGCGAGGTGGGATCCGTCGGTAGCTTTGGTCGCAGTCATATATCTTCCGCTCTCTGTGCGGGGGAACTTTCCTCCAATAAAGAGTTTGTAGGTTTTCAAGACGTTGAGTCTCAGGCGGGGCATAGTTTCAGTGTAAGGCAATCGGAGAATGGAAAAAGGCAAAAGGTAGAATCCTTACTTTCAGAAAGTAGAAAGTAGAAAGT